>JBIJBH010000081.1:0-10476 GCA_044345315.1 Lysobacteraceae bacterium | reverse complement strand
GCCCAGCGCGGCCTGCACTTCGCCGAGCAGTCTCCGGGTCTCGCCGACCCGCGCATGGGTCGCGCCCAGAGTACCCATCCGCAGCCGTTCCACCTGCTGCAGCAGCGGGAGCGCGGCGCGGTCGCGTCCGGCGTCGTGCAGCACCATCGCCTTGTTGAACAGCACGCCCTGATACAGCGCCGACTCCGGCGCCTTGCGCAGCACGCCGAGCGCGCGATCGAGATGGCGCAGCGCGGTGTCGGTCTCGCCGCGCTCCCAGGCGATCATGCCGAGGCTGTTGTCGTTGCGGGCGACATCCTCGTGATCGCGGCCCAGTCGCGAGACCAGCCAGCGATGACTGTCGCGGAAGGCGATCTCGGCTTCGCGGAAACGACCCTGATCGACGTGGATCGCGGCCAGCTGGCGGCGCGCGTCGACGCTCGCCGGATGTTCGTCGCCGTGCAGCTCCAGCGCGAGCGTCAGGGCGTCGTGGCAGTCGCGTTCGGCGATCGCCAGCTGGCCCGCGGTGCGCTCCAGATCGCACAGTCGGCGCTGCAGTTCGATCGCCAGCGGATGGCGCACGCCGACGCTGGCGTTGAGCTGCGCCAGCGCGTTGCGGAAGCCCTGCAGCGCGGCCTCGGTCTTGCCGTCGTCTGCCTGCAGATTGGCGAGGTCGGCGAGGTTTTCGACCACCCCGGCGGTGTCTTCCAGCGTATTGCGGCGCACTTCGAGCGAACGCATGAACAGCCGTTGCGCGATCCTGCGCTGGCTCTTGCTGCTCTGATCGCGCAGGCAACGGCCGAGTTCGGAATAGAAATCCGCGACCTGTACCGGCAATTGCCGCTGCTGGCTGCGCGCGTCCGCTTCCAGCGGCTGCATCCGCGCGATGCATTCCGGCGAGCGGTCGAGCAGACGCAGGGTGCGTCCGTAATCCGACGCCGAGGACAGGCGCAGACTGTCCGGCACGTTCGGCAGGCCCTGCAGGATCCGGTCCTGGGTCTGCAGCAGGCGTTCGGCTTCGCGGTAGTCGCCCAGACTCAGGCGCAGCCGCGCGATCACCCCGAACAGTTCGGCCTGATCCAGCGGCTGCCGCGCCAATTGCTGCCGACCGCGCTCCTCGCCCGCTTCCAGCAGCTTGCGCACATCCAGCGGCCCCGGCGAGTCGCGACCGCCGGCCTGTTCGAACAGGCCGGTCACGAAATCCAGCAGCGCCTGCGCGCGGCTGGCTTCGCGCACCGCCTGCTGCGCCTGCCAGGTCACCAGGCCAAGCGCGGTAGTCAGCACCAGCGCGATCAGCGCGGCGGTGGTCAGCGCCCAGCGATGGCGATGCAGGAATTTCTGCGTGCGGTAGGCCACGCTCTGCGGCCGCGCCAGCACCGGCTTGCCTTCGATGAAGCGATTGAGATCCAGCGCCATCGCCTCGACCGAGGGATAGCGGTGCTCGGGCCGTTTCGACAGCGCCTTCAGCGCGATGTTGTCCAGATCGCCGGCGATCCGTTTTGCGCGCCGGCGCAGCGCGACCATCCGCGAGGGGTCGCTGTCGGCCTCGCGCAGCAGGGTCGCCGACGGTTTCTGCGGGTCGACGATCAGGATCGCCTCTTCCCATTCGGCGTCGGACTGGCGCTTGAGCCGATAGGGTTTGGTTTCCGCCAGCAGTTCGTACAGCACCACGCCGAGCGAATACACGTCGGTCATCGTGGTCACCGGCTCGCCGCGGATCTGCTCCGGCGCCGCGTAGTGCAGGGTGAAGGCGCGCACTTCGGTGCGGGTGTGCTCGCGTCCCGGCTCCGGGCCGTCGAGCAGTTTGGCGATGCCGAAATCCAGCAGCCGCACTTCGTCCAGCGGCGTCACCAGGATGTTGGAGGGCTTCAGATCGCGATGCACGATCAGATTGGCGTGGGCGTGGCTGACCGCCTCGCACACCTGCAGGAACAGCTGGATGCGCGCATCGATGCCCAGATCGCGGCTGCGGCACCAGTCGGTGATCGCCTCGCCCTCGACGTATTCCAGCGCCAGATACGGCTGGTTGTCGGTGCTGATTCCGGCGTCCAGCAGCCGCGCGATGTGCGGGTGGCCGAGCCGGGCGAGGATCTGGCGCTCGCGGGTGAAGCGCTGACGCAGGTTGGGGTCGGCCAGGCCCGGACGCAGCAGCTTCAGCGCGACCCGGCGCTGGTAGAGGCCGTCGGCGCGACGCGCCAGCCAGACCTGGCCCATGCCGCCTTCGCCCAGCAGTCGGTCGAGCTTGTACGGCCCGATCATCGACTCCGGCTTGGCCATCGGCGGCGGCGCCACCAGCGGCTCGGCGAGGAAGTCCTCGTGTTCGTCCTCCAGCGCCAGCAGCGCTTCCAGCTCGTCGGCCAGCCCGGGATCTTCCGTGCGCAGCGCGTCCAGCCGCGCCCGGCGAGCCTCGGCATCGAGTTCGAGCAGCGCATCGAGCAGCGGCGACAACCGCTGCCAGCGTTCGGCGTCCATCGGATCAGGGTCTGCGGGACGGGCGCATCATCCTGACCTGCGCCGCGCGCCCGGGCAAGGCGCGCCGCGATCGTTCATCCGGCGCCCTGCTCGCCGCCGAGCGAGGCCAGCAGGAACAGCCGCGCCTTCTGCCAGTCGCGGCGGATGCTGCGCTCCGAACGCTGCAGCAGCTCGGCGATCTCCTGTTCGGAGAGGCCGGCGAAATAGCGCAGTTCCACCACCTGCGCCAGCTTGGCGTCGACCCCGGCCAGCCGGGTCAGCGCGGTATCCAGCGCCAGCATGTCCTCGTCCAGACGCAGCCCGCCCTCGACATCGTCCGGCAGCTCGGTGACCCGGTGCAGGTCGCCGCCGCGCTTCTGCGCCAGACGCTGGCGGGCGTAGTCCACCACCACGCTGCGCATCGCCGAGGCGGCGTAGGCGAAGAAATGCGCGCGATCGTCGAACTGCACGTCGCGGCGGCCGATCAGCTTGAGATAGGCCTCGTGGACCAGCGCTGTCGCGTCCAGGGTCTGGCCGTATTGCCCGGCCAGCTGGCGTCGGGCCATCGCATGCAGTTCGTGATAGAGCGTGCCCAGCACGCGATCGAGCGCGGCGCGGTCGCCGTCGCGGGCGGCGTCCAGCCAGCGGGTGATGTCGGCGGTCTCTTGCGGCTGATCGCTCATTCAGGGCTCGGATGACGGGCTCGGGGGTGCCCATGGTCGAAGCGGGACTATACCCCAGCCCCGGCAGCGGCCGTCATCCGCGGGCTCAGCGCTGGCAATGCCCGCACCAGACCGTGGCCCGCTGCGCCAGCATCGCCTCCTTCAGCGGCCGCCCGCAGCGCGGGCAGGGCTCGCCGCCGCGGCCGTAGGCCGACAGCTCCTGCTCGAAATACCCCGGCGCACCGTCCGGACTGAGGAAATCGCGCAGCGTGGTGCCGCCGCGGCGGATCGCATAGGCCAGGATGCGCCGGATCTCCGCGGCGATCAGGTCGTAGCGCTCGCGCGAGACCTTCCCTGCCGCGCGCAGCGGCGACACCCCGGCCGCGAACAGCGCCTCCGCCGCGTAGATGTTGCCGACGCCCACCACGATCCGCTGATCCATCAGGAACGCCTTGACCGGCACCCTGCGCCCGCGGCTGCGCTCGAACAGATAGCTACCGTCGAAATCGTCTTCCAGCGGCTCCGGCCCCAATTCGCGCAGCAGCTCATGCGTCTCGCCCGGCGCCTGCCAGAGCAGACAGCCGAAGCGACGCGGATCGTTGAAGCGCAGCACACGCGGCGTCGCCTGCGTCTTGTCCATGATCGACAGATCGACATGATCGTGCGCCTGCACCGCAGTGTCCGCCGGCAACACCCGCATGCTTCCGGACATGCCCAGATGCCAGATCGCACTGCCGACATCGGTGTCCATCAACAGATACTTCGCCCGCCGCCTGATCGCGCGGATCGTCTGCCCCGGCAACAGCGTTTCGATCTCGCCCGGAATCGGCCAACGCAGATCCGGACGCCGCAGCGTCACTGTGAGCACGCGCCGCCCTTCCAGATGCGGCGCCAGACCGCGGCGCGTAGTTTCGACTTCGGGGAGTTCGGGCATGGGGGTGAGATGCCGGGCGGATGCCCATGATAATCCCGCGGTCGTCGGTCGCGGCCAAACCCATCGCCGCTGTCATGGGGTCTTGCGCGCGCGGCCCGGGTGCCGGTGATGAATCCCACTGTGATCCACGCCCAGATTGCGCCACCGGACGAGGTCGGGAAAACAGGCGAGGCGTCGCGCGTGAGAACAAGCGGAACCCCTTGCCGTTTCGAAGGAATGCCATCGCAGGAATGCTGACGCTGTCCCTCGCCGATGCGCTCGCCTCGCATGTCCAGCATGCCGTGGATCGCGTACGTCGGTATCCTCGTCGGCAGTGCGCTGTGCATCGTCGATGTCTTCAGTGCGCTCACCCGGAAAGAGGAATGAAGCCATGTCGGAAACCCTGAAGAACATCCTGTCGTCGATGCCGGGCGCGCAGATCGCGGCCCTGGGATTGTTCATGATCATCGCCGTCGTGGGCGGCAACTACGTCTTCATCCGCCACAACCGGCGTCGTGGACGCCCGGCCCTGCAGGGCTGGACCGTCTTCGGCAGCCTCCGCCACTTCGATCGCAGCGACTGGCTTTGGCTGGCCGGCGTTTACGCGGCGAGTTTCGCGTGTCTGGGGCTGGCGTTCCTGGTGGACTGAGGCCCGCGAGTCGCTTCCGCGCCTGCAGTGGTGTCTCCGTCGGCAGCACGCGCATGCTGCCGGACATGCCCGGATGCCGGATCGCGCTGCCGATGTCGATGTCCATCAAGGGACATCGCGAGATTTCCGGCGATTGACCTGCACTCGGGCGTTGATCGCCCCGGGCATCCGAACGAGCGCCATTCGCAGCCGCATGGCGCTATTCGTGACAGAACGCTTCGACGACGGGCATGAAGTAGAGACAGTACTCGCCGATCTTGCGTTCGGCGCAGATCGCTTTCTGGCGATCCAGGTCGGGATCCTTCTTCGGCGGCGATATGCCGTCGCAGAAGCCCGGACTCATCTCGCTGGCGTAGAGGCATCCCGATAGCCAGGGTTGACCGTTGATCACATTGAGCGTTCGGTTCGCCGCCCTCCCCGTGGCTTCGACGAAACAGCCCTGCTCGTTCGTGGTCTTGCCGAACTCGCGCCCTTCCAGGTAGGCGCGTTCGCCCTGTTTCTGCAGTTTTTCCGGCGTGTACAGCGAAGGAATGTAGAGATAGAGGTACGCGAGGATCATCGCGATCGGCAGCATCACGATGGCGAGCGAGATGAGAAGGGCCTTGGTGCTGGTTTTCATGTCGGTTTCGGCAAAGGACGGTCGGCATGCGAGTGCAGGCGCATGGATCCAAGCGCGAAAACCGTGCGGGGAGGATCATGCCGGGCGCCGTCGTGGACTGCCGATAAGGCGCCGAGGCGAGAGTGAGCCCTGCGCCGCGTTCAGCCGCCTGTCGCGCCTGTTTCGCCGGGTTGGCCGAGCAACTCCGACTCCGGCGTCTCGACATCGAAACAGAAACTCTCGATGCCTTCGGCCAGTTGCTGGCAGCCCTGATCGCCGCCGAGGCCGTGGCGGACGCAGAAGGCGTTGCGGGCGGCGAGCAGTTGGCCGACCGCGCCGAGGGTGGATTCGGCGTCGATCGTCGGGCAGATCGCGTCGTTCGGGGTCGCGGTTTCCAGGCAGCCGGTCAGCCAGATGCGCTGTGCGATCGCGCTGATCGGGCCGCGGTCCTTGCCGTATTCGCCGAGCGCGCGGTCGACGCAGCCCTGGCTGTCGAGCGCGGCGCCGGCCTCGCGCCCAGCCTCCATCCGCTGGCGTCCGCGATCGACCCAGCCGTCGGCGTTGCGGACCACGAACACGGCGGCGACCAGGATCGCGCCGACGCCGAGGAAGACGATCGCGCCGAGGACCAGCAGCAGGATTTTCGTGTTGCGTTGCATGCGTGCGACTCCCGGGTCATTGCCAGCCGTAGCGGACGAGGTGGAAGAAAATCGGTGCGGCGAACACCACCGAGTCGAGGCGGTCGAGGATGCCGCCGTGGCCTTCGATCATGTGGCCCCAGTCCTTCACGCCGCGGTCGCGCTTGATCGCCGACATCACCAGGCCGCCGAAGAAGCCCATCAGGCAGATCACCAGCGCGATCAGCGCGGCTTCCAGCTGCGTGAACGGGGTGAGGCCGTGCAGCGCGGCGCCGAGCAGGGTGGCGGTGGCGACGCCGCCGATCAGGCCTTCCCAGGTCTTCGACGGCGACAGCGCCGGCGCGACCTTGTGCTTGCCCAGCAGCTTGCCCCAGCAGTACTGCAGCACGTCGCTGCCCTGCACCACGATCACCAGGAAGGCGATCAGCAGCAGATTGCGGCCCTCGTAGCCCGGGATGTTCAGGGTCATCAGCGCCGGCACGTGCGAGAGGCAGAACACGCAGATCATCAGCCCCCACTGCACCTTGGACGCGCGTTCGAGGAAGCGCGTGGTGTCGGCGCCGAGCGCGGCGAAGATCGGCAGCAGCAGGAAGGCGTAGACCGGGATGAAGATCGCGTACAGCCCGTACCACTCGATCCAGATCAGCGCGTACTGGGTCGGCAGGGCGATGAAGAAACTCAGCAGCAGCACCAGATGATCGCCGCGGCGGGTGTAGCAGAGGGTGATGTATTCGCGCAGCGCGAAGAACGAGAGCAGGCCGAACAGCACGATCACCCCGCCCTTGCCGAACCAGAACGCGGCGGCGAGCACGCCGACCATCCACCACCAGGCGCGGATCCGGCTGTTGAGATTGTCGATGGTCGCGTGCGGCTCCTCGGGCGCGAAGCGCAGCTTCAGCACCCAGCCGATGATCGAGGCGACGGCGAGCACGGCGACCGCGCCGTAGAAGATAGGCATGGCGTGGGCGGGCGGGGCGGGGGCGAGCATCAGGCGGGCTCCGTCGGGGCGGCAGTGTGGTTTTGCGCGTCGTCTTCGTCGCGGACATCATCTTGATCGTCGTGATCGTCCGGACGCAGCGCCAGCAGCGCGGCGCGGGCGCGGGCGAGGAACGCGGCCTTGTCCTCGTCCTCGATGCGCACCAGCGCCGGGCCGAAGCCGACCGTGCACAGCAGCGGGATCGGCACCAGTTCGCCCTTGGGCATCACCCGCGCCAGATTGTTGATCCACACCGGCACCAGCTCGGCGCGCGGACAGCGGTTGGCGAGGTGGAACAATCCGCTCTTGAACGGCAGCAGCACCGCGTCGGTGGTGTTGCGGGTGCCTTCGGGAAAAATGATCAGCGAATCGCCGCCGTCGAGCGCCTGCGCCATCTGCTCGACCGGGTCGGGACTGCCTTCGCGGCGCTCGCGATCGATCAGCACCGCGCGGAACACGCGGCCGCCGACGAAACGGCGCAGCGCGCTCCTGTTCCAGTAGTCGGCGCCGGCGACCGGCCGCGTGCGCCGGCGCAGCCACGGCGGCAGCGAGGCCCACAGCAGCACGAAGTCGCCGTGACTGGCGTGATTGGCGAAATAGATCCGCTGCGCCGCGGTCGGCCGGCTGCCGCGCCAAAAGGCCTGCGCGCCGGTGAGCAGACGAATGAAACCGATGATGAGTGCGGCGATCAGGCGTTCGGCGATCCCCTGTTGAAAGACCCCGCGCGCGTCGCTTCGATGTGTCATCGCGATCTCTCCCCGGAGTCTATGTCGTGCCGTCACGCTCAGCCGTTTCCGGCCGCTTCGCGCAAGCCGTTGCGCACGCGTCGCGCGATCGTCCAGGCGACGAGCGCGCACAGCGCGGGGAACAGCCAGAACATCGTATCGGGCAATGCGCCGACGAGCCCGATCCACAGCGCGACCGCACCCAGCACGAAGGCGCGGTCGCTCTTGCCCATCGGGCCGTCGTAGCGCCGGCTGGCGCCGACCGTGGGCCCGAGCGCGCCGGCGAATTCGCTCAGCGCGGCCAGCACGACGAACGCCGCGATCCACAGCGGTCCGCCGCCGCCGGCGAAGGGCGCGATGGCGGCGAACGGCAGGGCCAGCGCGGCGTCGGCGATCACGTCGGTCAGTTCGTTCAGATAGGCGCCGAGTGTCGACTGCTGGCCGAACTCGCGCGCGAGCATGCCGTCGATCGCGTTGAAGGCCATGCGCAGGAACAGCCACAGCGGCAGCAGCAGGAAGGCGGTGGCCGTCGTCGTGCCGGCGGCGGTCGCGAAGTACAGCCACAGGCCGAGCGCGACCGAGAGCGCGCAGGCGGCGAGGGTCACCTGGTTGGCGGTGACCCCGACGGCGTGCAGGCCGCGGACGAGCGGGCGCAGCAGGCCCTGGAACTTCGGCTTGAGGGCGTAGATCGACATGGCCGGCATCATTCCATACCGCCGCGCGACCCTGAAAGCGCGACGCCGGTCGCGGAGCCTTGATGAAGGCCGGCCCCTGCGGTCGCACCATACGGGTTCGCACGTATGGCAATCGGCCGCCATCGCCCCCATGATGCCGGTGTTCCGTCCGAGTCCTGTCACATGTCCTTGTCCCTGTTCGATTTTCTCGCCGGCGGCCTGCTCCAGGCCGGCTGGCTCGCGCTGGCCGTGTATTTCCTGATCGCGACCCAGTTGACGATCTTCGCGGTCACCCTCTACCTGCATCGCAGCCAGGCCCACCGCGGCGTCGATTTCCATCCGGTCGTCAATCACGTCTTCCGTTTCTGGACGTGGCTGACCACCTCGATGATCACGAAGGAATGGGTCGCCATCCATCGCAAGCACCACGCGAAGTGCGAGACCGAGGATGATCCGCACAGCCCGATGACCAAGGGCATCGGCACCGTGTTCTGGCGCGGCGTGGAGCTGTACCGCGAAGCGCGCCGCGACCGCGCCGCGATCGAGCAGTACGGCAAGGGCGCGCCGAACGACTGGATCGAGCGCCATCTCTACACCCCGCACGCGACCCTTGGCCCGACCCTGCTGCTGTTCCTGAGCTTCGCGCTGTTCGGCTTCAAGGGCGTGGCGGTGTGGGCGATCCAGATGGCGTGGATCCCGTTCTGGGCTGCCGGCGTCATCAACGGCCTCGGCCACTGGTGGGGCTATCGCAATTTCGAGACCACCGACACCGCGACCAACCTCACCCCCTGGGGCGTGTGGATCGGCGGCGAAGAGCTGCACAACAATCACCACGCCTTCCCCAGCTCGGCCAAGTTCGCGCTGCGCCGCTGGGAGTTCGACATCGGCTGGGCCGCGATCAAGGCGCTGGAAGCGGTCGGTCTGGCGAAGGTGCTGCGGGTCGCGCCGTCGCTGGACGTGCGTCCGAACATTCCGGTGCCGGATACCGACACCCTCCGCGCGCTGCTCTCGCACCGCTTCCAGGCGATGACCGATTACCACCGCAACGTGCTCAAGCCGGTGCTGCGCGAGGAAGCCCGTCTTGCCGGCGAGAAACTGCGCGCCTGGCTGCCGCGCAAGCTGCGCAAGGGTCTGGTCGACGATGGCCGCTGGCTCAAGCCCGACGCCCGCGAACAGCTGCGGCAGTGGGTCGCGCAGCGGCCGCGGATCCTCACCCTGATCGAATACCGCAACCGCCTCGCCGCGGTGCTGGAAAGCCGCAGCCAGAACGCCGCCGACACCCTGCAGGCGCTGCAGCAGTGGTGCCGCGATGCCGAGGCCAGCGGCATCCAGGCGCTGCAGGAGTTCTCGCTGCGCATGAAGGGCTATTCGCTGCAGCCGGTGCGTGCCTGATCGACCCGCACATCGATCGCCCCGAGGGGCGGTCGATGCGTGCGACCTGTGGGAGGCCCGGAAGGGCCGACGGATCACCGAAAGGCTGTCTGCAGACCATGAGGCCTCCCGGCCCTGCCACGACACCCTGACTGGGGCTTGCGACCCGGCGCGCCGCCGCGCACCCTGCGCGCATGAGCGCCCCGTCCCGTCCTGCCCCGCATCGTCCCGCAGCCCTGCTCGCCGCCGCGCTGGCCCTGCTCGCCACCGCGCCGGCGCCCGCCCAGGACCTGAAATGGCGCGGCGAAGTCGCCCGGCCGGCCGCCCCGACCGCACCGCCGCCGCCGCGCGGCACCCCACAGGGCAGCGGTGACTATCTCTCGCGCATGGACACCGACCGCGACGGCAAGGTCTCGGTCGTCGAATACCAGGACTGGCTCAGTTACGCCTTCGACGGCATGGATCGCAACGGCGACGGTGTGTTGTCCGCCGAGGAACAGCCCGGCGGCCGCGGCGCGGCGATCACCCGGGACACCCACCGCGCGCGTCTGGCCGAGCGCTTCCGCCGCCAGGACATCGACCGCAGCGGCTTTCTCGACGCGAAGGAACTGGCAGCACCGCCGCAGGGGCGCTGAGCCCGGCGGTATCGGGCGTCGTTCAGGCCCGGCCGGGGCCGCTCACATTTCCACCGACGAGGGCGCGGCCGGCGGCGCTGCCTCGCCGCTGCCGGCAGCGCCGCCGCCCAGCATCTGCTTCCAGGCCACGTACATGGTCGCGGCGACGTAGCAGATCATGACCCCGTTGCCGAGCGCGTTGCCGACCATCGCACCGGCCTGGCCC
>JBIJBH010000080.1:0-10484 GCA_044345315.1 Lysobacteraceae bacterium | reverse complement strand
AGCCGTCAGCCCACTCGCCACCGTCGCCCGCGGCTACGCCATCCTCCAGCGCGACGACGGCCGCATCGTCCGCAGCGTCGGGGACGCGGAGCCCGGCGAACGGCTGGATGCGCGGCTGCGGGACGGAGTGTTGAAACTGCGGGTCGAGCGCGACGAGTGATCGCCGTCGTTCGTTTGTAGAGCGGATCGCAGATCCGCTGCCAGCGCTCCGGACACGGGATAGCGGATCTGCGATCCGCTCTACACCGCGGGTTTGCGGGTGTATCGGACCTCCACCGCCTTCGACTCCTCGCCCTCGGGCGAGATATTGGTCATGGTGATGGTCAGGTGGTCGTCGTCGGCCTGTTCGATCTCGGTGCGCCAGCCCCAACGCGGGCCGGGCGGGGTCTGGCCGTCGCCGTAGCTGCCCAGGGCCGCGAAATGGCCGGGTTCGCCGGGCCGGGCGGCCTGCGAGAACAGGATCGAGCTGCCGGTGTGGAAGCTGTCGACCCAGGCGCATTCCCAGCGGCGTTCGTCGATGTGGTAGCCGATGAGGGCAACGCCGGCGTAGCGGCGGCCGTCGAATTCCCATTCGTATTCGTGCAGCAGGAAGCGGCCGCCGAGGACGGGGCGCAGGCTGCCGCGCTGGCCGGATTCGGCGGCGAGCATGTCGCGTTCGAACCAGAGGCGATAGATGCCCTCCCACTCGCCCGCCATTCGCGCCAGGCGGCGGTGAGGCGACTCACGCAGTGCATCGACGACGTTCGGCGAATCCTCGATCTCGGTCATGGCCCGGCTCCCCTGTGCCCCACACCCGGAGCCTACTCCTGCGCAGCGGCGCGGCATAGCGTCGAAGCGGTCCCCTTGGCGATCCCCGGTCGTTCGCGCCCCTCCACGGCCGCCTCGGCGCCCCTGGCCCGGCCCGCGACGGCCGGACTGCCGGGGCTGCGCCGGAGGCAGCCCGGGTCCCGGAAAGGCCATTCCGGGACCTGGAGCCGTCCATAAACGCTAAAAAAATGTTATGACTGCGCCCGCTTTCCGCCCCATGCCGGGCGGGGCCGGCGCGACAGGGGGCGCCGGAGACGTTTCTTCCCACCACCACCATGGACCAGGAGTTGTCATGCATCCATCCCGAACCCACCGCGCGTCCCGTCGTCTCCCGGCGCTGACCGCGCTCGCCCTTGCGCTGGCCGTCGCTCTGCCAGCGTCCGCCCAGGACGCAACGGCCGAGGAAAGCTCCGGCGACCTCGACACCATCCAGGTGCTCGGCAGCCGCGCCAAGAACCGGACCGCCGCCGAGACCGCCGCGCCGGTCGACATCATCCGCGCCGAGCAGATCGAGCGCACCGGCGCCCGCGAGCTCGGCCAGCTGCTGCAGACGCTGGAGCCGAGCTTCAACTTCTCGCGCACCACCATTTCCGACGGTACCGACATCATCCGCCCGGCCACCCTGCGCTCGCTCGGCCCCGATCAGGTGCTGGTGCTGATCAACGGCAAGCGCCGCCACCAGCAGGCGCTGGTGAACGTGCAGCAGACCATCGCCCGCGGCTCCGCCGGCACCGACATCAACGCGATCCCGGTGACCGCGATCGAACGCATCGAAGTGCTGCGCGACGGCGCCGCGGCGCAGTACGGCTCCGACGCCATCGCCGGCGTCATCAACGTCGTGCTCAAGAAGCAGACCAAGGAAACCCAGCTGTTCTTCGAAGCCGGCCAGACCCGAGAGGGCGATGGCGAAGTGTTGCACGGCGGCCTCAACACCGGTTTCGAACTCGGCGACGACGGCTACATCAATCTGACCGCCGAATACCGCGATCGCGGCGAAACCAATCGCGCCGGCCCCGACAGCCTGCGGGTCAGCCCGCCGCGCGTCACCCAGCGGATCGGCGACGCCGACGCGAAGGACGCCTATCTCTGGCTCAACGGCGCGGTCGGTCTCGGCGGTGGCGAGCTCTACTGGTTCGGCGGTCTCTCGCGTCGCGAAGGCAGTTCCTACGGCTTCTTCCGCAGCGCCGGCGACGGCCGTACGGTGCCGGCGCTGTACCCCAACGGCTTCCTGCCGAACATCGTCACCACCGTCGACGACGCCTCGGTCGCGGTCGGCTACCGCGCGCAGCTCGGCGACACCTGGGACTGGGACGTCTCGCTCAACCACGGCCGCAGCAAGTTCGGCTTCCACGAGCGCAATTCGGTCAACGTCAGCTGGTGGTACGAACCGCTGGGCGCGGGCATCTACGGTGCGTCTCCGACCTCGGCCGACACCGGCACCCTGAAGTTCGACCAGACCACGGTCAACCTCGATTTCCGCGGCACCCTCGACTTCGGCGGCAGCGAGCCGCTCAGCCTCGCGGTCGGCGGCGAATACCGTCGCGAGAACTACGCGATCGAGGCCGGCGACCCGGTGTCCTACACCTACGGCCGCACCAACAACCCGGCGATCATCATCCTCAACCAGAATGGCGGTTTCGCGGCGCCCGGCATCCAGGGCTTCCCC
Organism: Lysobacteraceae bacterium; assembly: GCA_044345315.1. Taxonomy (GTDB): domain Bacteria; phylum Pseudomonadota; class Gammaproteobacteria; order Xanthomonadales; family Xanthomonadaceae; genus Lysobacter_I. The sequence goes on along the minus strand of JBIJBH010000080.1, from coordinate 8,011 downwards.
GGCTTCTCGCCGAATGAGGAAGTGGACGACGGCCGCCACAACTACGCGCTGTACGCCGACGCCGAAACCCGCTTCGGCGGCAAGTTCCTGGTCGGCGGCGCGGTCCGCTTCGAGGATTACTCCGACTTCGGCAGCACCGCGACCGGCAAGCTGTCGCTGCGCTACGACTTCACCGAGACCTTCGCCCTGCGCGGCACCGTCTCCACCGGCTTCCGCGCGCCGGGCGTGCAGCAGTTGTTCTACAGCCAGCGCTCGACCAACATCGACCCGACCACCGGCCTGCTCGCCGACACCCTGACCGCACGCCAGAACAGCGCGGTCACCCGCGCCTTCGGCATCGAACCGCTGAAGGAAGAGGAGTCGGTCAGCGCCGCGGTCGGCATGAGCTGGCGTCCGAGCGAACGCTTCAGCCTCACCGTCGATCTGTTCCGGATCGACATCGACGATCGCATCATCTTCTCCAGCAACATCGCGCCCGAATCGATCGGCAACGATGCGCTGCCCTGCAACGGCACCAACAGCAACTGCCCGATCCGCGCCATCCTGGCGCCGTTCGGCGTCGCCCAGGCGCAGTTCTTCACCAACGCGATCGACACCCGCACCACCGGCCTGGACGTGGTCGCCGAGTACAGCAACGAAGTCGGCGGCGGCACGCTGGATCTGACCGCGCTGCTGCACTGGAACGACACCGAGGTGAAGAGCCGCCGCTCGCAGTCGGCGATCCTCTCGCCGGAGCAGTTGTTCGACGACAGCCAGGTCACCCTGGTCGAGGAAGGCCAGCCCGGTCAGCGTCATGTATTCCAGGCGGTCTGGGCGCGCGGCGGCTGGGACTGGACCCTGCGCGCGAACTACTACGGCGAAGTCGCCGGCGAAGGCTTCACCCCGGGCTTCAAGCAGACCTGGGACGGCCAGACCCTGTTCGACGCCGCGCTCGGCTGGAACGTCACCGACAAGCTGCGCATCAGCATCGGCGGCAACAACATCTTCGACACCTACCCCGACAAGTGGGATCCGGCGCAGGCCTTCCCGTTCCCGCAGCTCGGCTTCACCTACGGCTGGGAAACGCTGCCCTTCGGCATCAACGGCGCCTACTACTACGGCAAGGTGGATTTCCGGTTCTGACCGCGGTCAAGGCCGTCGCGCGATCTGCGCGACAGCCGAACGCAGGACACGGGCGGCTTCGGCCGCCCGTGTCGTTTCGGGCATCGCGCACAGGCGCGGGCGATCAGCCTCCGCTCACCGGCGGGATGAAGGCGATCTCCGCCGCCTCGGCAGGTACGTCGTCCCAGCGCGCGAACGCGCCGTTCATCGCCACCCGCAGCCGTTCGAGCGGCAGCGCGAACCCGTGTGTCGCCTGCAGCCGCAGATACAGCGCGCGCAGATCGCCATCGTGCTCGACGATTTCGCGCTCGACGCCCGCGGCATCGCGCAGGCTGGCGAAGTAGAGGACGGTGCAGGTCGCCATCAGCCGCCCTGCCCTTCGATGCGGCCGGCGTCGATCTGTCCGAAGTCGCGCTTGCCGCCGCGCTTGCCGCGCAGCTTCGCCGGGCCGAGCACGATCGCGTGCGACAGCGCCTTGCACATGTCGTAGACGGTCAGCGCGGCGACGGTGGCGCCGGTCAGCGCCTCCATTTCGACCCCGGTGCGGTGCGTGGTGTTGACGGTGCAGACGATCTGCAGACTGCGCGCGTCGCGCCAGTCGATGGCGATGCGGATGCCGTCGATCGGCAGCGGATGGCAGAACGGAATCAGCTCGTGGGTGCGTTTCACGGCCAGCGTGCCGGCGACGATCGCGGTCTCGACCACCCCGCCCTTTGCGCTCTTCAGCCCGACCTTGCGCAACTGCGCCGCGACCTCCGCGGGGAATGTCACCCGGCATTCCGCGGTGGCGACACGCGCGGTGGTCGCTTTCGCGGACACGTCGACCATCGCCGGACGGCCGGCGGGGTCGAGATGAGTGAGTTTTTCGGCGTTTTTCTTCATGGCTGCGAGTGCGGGTCTTGTTCGCTCGTGTCGAGATTCATCGAAACATACTTGCCGGCCCGGTCACGCGCGGCAGTGACGCGCAGGCATGGCCGCTCACCCACCCACCAGAAACATTTCGACCCGCTTCCGCGGACGGTCGAACCCGCCGCGCAGTTCGCTGTAGCGGTCACCGCGGGCGCGCCACAGCGTCGCGAGGCGTTCGGCGAAGGCCGCGTCGTCGACCAGCCAGGGGCGCAGGTCGGCGCCCTCCGAAGCGAACAGGCAGGTGTAGAGCCGGCCATCGGCCGAGACCCGGGCGCGGTGGCAGTCGCCGCAGAACGGTGCGCTGATCGAGCTGACGAACCCGATCTCGCCGCGGCCGTCGTCGAAAGCATGACGGGTCGCAACCTCGCCGCGGTATTGCGGACCGAGCGCATGCAGCGGCCAGCGCGCGGCGATCGCATCGCGCAGTTCGGCCGAGGGCACGACGCGGGCGGGGTCCCAGTCGTTGCAGGTGCCCACATCCATGTATTCGATGAAGCGCATGGTATGGCCGTGTTCGCGCGCGAACGCGACCAGAGGCAGTGCCTGGTCGTCGTTGACGCCGCGCTGGATCACGCAGTTGAGCTTGATCTTCGCGAAGCCCGCCGCGCGCGCGGCGTCGATGCCGTGCAGCACCTGGGCCAGATCGCCGCGCCCGCCTGACAGGGCCGCGAATTGCGCGGGATCGAGCGTGTCCAGACTCACCGTGACCCGGTGCAGCCCGGCCGCATGCAGCGCCTTCGCCTGCGTCGCGAGCAGGCTACCGTTGGTGGTCAGGGCGATGTCGTCGAGGCCGTCGATCGCGGCCAGCCGCGCGATCAGTTCGGGCAGGCGCCGGCGCAGGAGCGGCTCGCCGCCGGTGATCCGCAGCTTGCGTACGCCGACGGCGACGAAGCCGCGCACCAGCCGTTCGGTCTCGTCGAAGGACAGGCGCGAGGCGGCGTCGAGGCCGTAATCGTCGGGCACGCGCTCCGCGGGCATGCAGTAGGGACAGCGGAAATTGCAGGCCTCGATCACCGACAGGCGCAGGTCGCGCAGCGGCCGGCCGAGACGGTCCAGCGGCGATCCGGCGACGGACGGCGCGGTGTGGGGAGTGGTGTGCGTCGCGCTCATGCGCAGCGGGATACGCGGGTCATGCCGGAAAGGAGGCGACCGGTGCGGCCGCGGTTGCCTCGAAGGGCTCCGCGCGCGCCGCGGTCGGCTCGGCCAGCGGCAGGCATTCGCCGGGATCGGCGACGCGGTAGCCGCGCGCCTTGAGGGTCTGGCCGTCGGCATGGCTGGCGTAGTGGTACAGCACGCAGCGCGACAGCAGTGCGTCGGAATACTCGCGTTCGAGGTCCTCGATGCCGCTGTGCGAGGGATTGCCGCGCAGGGCGCAGTCGTGCGCGACCGCTTCGCCGGCGTCGGCCATCTTCGCCAGCACTTCGGGAATCGGCCGGGTGTCGCCGGTCCAGACCACGCTGCCGCGCAGGCGCAGACCGTAGGCGCTGCGCGGCCAATGGTGACGGGTCTCGAAGGTCTCCAGGCGGATGCCGTCGTGCCAGAACGCGTCGCCGACCGGGATCAGCCGGAACGGGTCCCAGAAATTCGCGCCGCCCTCGGCCAGCGCATTCGGATAGTCGGCCACCCGCTGATGCAGCAGCGGCAGCACGTGCACGGGCACGTAGACCCGCACCGGTTCGGCCCGACCGCCGAACATCGCATCGACGAACAGACGCTCGAACCCGGCGACGTGATCGAGATGGGTGTGGGTGACGAACAGCGCCCGCGGCGCCTCGCCGTAGTGATCGAGATACGCGGTCAGGCCCTCGGCGCCGCAGTCGATGGTCAGCCACGGCCGGCCGTGACGCTCGATCGTCGCCATCGCCGAACCCAACTCGACCGCCGACGCATTGCCGACGCCATGGAATCGCAAAGCCCAACTCATTTCGCCGCCTATGTCCCGCGCTGCCATTGCGCATCGTACGCGCTGCGCAGCGCGGCGTAATCCCGTTCGACCTCGGCGACGCCGCGCGGACCGCGCACCTTGAGCAGCGAACGCTGCAGCCGGGCGAGATTCTTCTCGCGCCAGGCGGTGGCCGGGATCCGCAGCCTGCTGCGGTCCAGATCGATCGCCCAGCCCTTGCCGGACGGCTCGAACAGCAGGTTGTGGGCGTTGAGATCGGCGTGATCCAGCCCGGCGCGGTGCAGGCGCGCGATCAGCCGACCGGCCTGGGCCCAAGGGGCATCGGCGCCCTGAGCAAGCGCCAGATCGGCCAGCGAGGTGACCTGCTGCAGACGTTCGAGCAGGATCCCGGCGCGATACCAGACGCCCTCGCGCCAGTAGATCGCGGCGATCGGCCGCGGCACCGGCAGGTTGCGGCGCAGCAGTTCGCGCAGCAGGCGGAATTCCTCGAAGCTGCGGGTGCGGTTGGCGTCGCGCCACAGATGGCGATCGCGATTGAAGCGGGCGGCGAGGCCGCCGCGCAGATAGTGCCGCAGCACCGCCGGCCCGAACCCGCCCTCTTCCGGGCCGCCGGTGACGAACCAGGCCGCGCCGCGACCGCCGCTGCCGACCGCCTGCGCGCGTTCGCCCCACCAGCGCGGATCGAACCATTCCGGGGCGGCTGTCGGGGCCGGCCCGCGCGGTCCCGCTTGCCGCAGCCGCGCGGCGTCGAACAGAATCGCCCCTCCCGCCCCGATTCCGCGCGCATCGCGGAAGGGCGTCAGGCTTTCGCTGGCGTCGAAGGCGACCATTCCCCGAGTCTATCAATTGCACGAGACAAGACCTCAATCCCTCTGCCTGCTGCGCCTGTCGGCACTGGGCGACGTGACCCATGTCCTGCCGCTGGTCCACACCCTGCGCCGCGCCTGGCCGGAAGTCGCGCTGACCTGGGTGATCGGCAAGGGCGAACAGAAACTGCTCGACGGACTGCCCGGCGTGGAATTCCTGGTCTACGACAAGGCCAGTGGCCTCGGCGGCATGCGCGCGCTGCGTCGCGCCCTGCGCGGGCGCCGTTTCGACGCCCTGCTGCAGATGCAGGTCGCCGCGCGGGCCAATCTGCTGTCGGCCTTCCTGCCGGCGAAGCGCCGGATCGGCTACGACCGCACGCGCTCGAAGGACCTGCACGGGCTGTTCGTCAACGAACGCATTCCCGACCGCCCGGGCATCCATGTCCTCGATGCCATCGGCAGCTTCTGCGAACCGCTTGGGCTGAAGCAGACCGGGGTCGTCTGGGATCTGCCGGTCCCGGACGAGGCACGCGCCTGGGCCCGCGCGCAATGGCCGGACGACGGCGTGCCCACGCTCGCGATCTCGCCCTGCTCCAGCCACACCCTGCGCAACTGGCGCGCCGAACGCTACGCCGCCGTGGCCGATCACGCCCGCAGCTGCGGCTGGCGGGTGGCGCTGCTGGGCGGACGCAGCGCGCTGGAGCGCGACACCGCCGATGCGATCCTCGCCGCGATGCGGCCGCCCGAACGCCCCGACGAAGTGCTGGATCTCGTCGGCAAGGACACCCTGAAGCAGTTGCCGGCCCTGCTCGAACGCGCCGACCTGCTGATGACCCCCGACTCCGGGCCGATGCACATCGCCAACGCCATGGGCACGAAGGTGCTGGGCCTGCACGCGGCCAGCAATCCGCGCCGCAGCGGGCCGTATTCGGACATCCGCTACTGCGTCGACCGCTACGACGACGCCGCGCGCCGGTATCTGGGCAAACCCGCGGCGGAACTGAAATGGGGCACCAAGATCGAACACGACGGCGTGATGGACCTCGTCACCGTCGAGGACGGAATCGCCGCGTTCGAGCGCTTCCGCAACGACCACACCAGCCACGGAACCCCCTGACCATGCGCCATCGCCTGATGCTCACGCTGTTCCTGCCGATCATCCTGCCGACGATGCTGCTGATCTCGGCCGCGGCGCAGGCGCAGTACGAAAAACCGCGCAATCGCCTGCAACTGCCGCTGTCGACGCCGGTCACGGTGCGGGTCGCGCTGCCGCAGACGCAGCTGGAAGCGTCGGACGCGCCGGGCGTGAGCAGCGCCGCGGCCGGCCCGGTCGGCGGCGCCATCGCCGACACGATCGCCGACGCGCGCATGGACCGTCACCTCGGCCCGCAGCTGGTGCGGCTGCGCGCGGAGATGCCGCAGCGCGACTACGCCGCCGTGCTGATCGAGGCGCTGCGCGCGGAGCTCGCGGCGACGGAAGGATTTCCGGTCGCCGATGTCCGCACCGGCGCCGCGGCCGTTGCCGGCGACGACGGTCCGCTGCTGGAGGTCGACGCCGCGTATTACATGACGCCGTATTTCCGCGATTTCCGGATCGTGCTGCGGGCGCGTCTCACCGGGACCGGCCAGAAGGAACCCGATTTCTCGCAGGAGCTCTTCTACGACATGCCGGCGCAGGACATCAACTATTTCTCCGGTCCTGCCGACATGGCCGCCGCCTGGTCCCGACTCGACGGCGCGCGCGCGTCGGCGCACGTCGACGCGGGCCTGCGCGAACTCGCGCGGATGCTCGCCTACGAGCTGCGGCGCTCGCCGAAATTCGGCCGCATTCCGGGCAAGCAGCGCGAATGGCGCGAGGGCCAGTTCACGACCTACGGGGTCGCGGAAACCGGCAGCGGCGAACGCGCATGGCTGCGGCTGCGCAACGGCCATCTCGCCAGCGTGCCGGCGGCGGGTGAAGCCGCGAACTGAACCGTCCGAACCGAATCGTCGACGAAGCGGCGGGGCGAGCGCGGTGCGGGCGCCGTCGAAGCCTTGCGTGGCCGCCGCAACAAAAAACCCCCGCGGGCTGCGCGCGCCCGCGGGGGTCCGGTACGATCCTGTGTCGCCGATGCGGGTTCCCATCCCTGGTAGCCAGCATCGACTCTGTTCTGCCCATCGGATCCCTCCGATGTCGGGTCCTTCCCGGCGGTTGGCGCATCCTGCGCCGAACGCACGCGATCTCCGCTCCTGGAGGATCGCGCCGCCCCCTGGGGGGCGTCGCACGCGGCCTGTCCATTTGCCAACGACCCGACCGGCGAACCGATCGTGCCGGGATCCGGTTGCCTCGAGGGCGTCCTTGGCGATCCGTGGCGTGCGGGGCCAAAGCTAAGCCCAGGCATGGAAAATGGGAAGATGGAGACGATCCGGATTTCGGCCACTATCGGTAGCATGCACCTGAAATCACCGGTGATTTCTCATGGTTCCCGAAAAATGGCCACCGCAAGTGAACAGGCTAATGTGAATTTTGATATCCAGGTGAAATTCGGTAGCCGCTTGCTGAAATCAGCCCGAAGCGCCCCGTGATCACGGCAGCGCAGCGCCCGGGCGGCATGCCCGGGCAGCAATCGACGCCCGGCAGACGGGCTGCGGAATGCCCCGAACGGCTCAGGGCGCGGCGTGGCCGCCGCGGTAGTCCTCGTAGGACTTTTCCTCGACGTAGGCCGAGCCGAGCGCGAGGTTGATGTCCTTCTTGATCCGGGCGCGCTCGTCGTTCTCGAAGTAGACGCTCCGCGCCAGGCGGACGAACTCCTCGTCGAAGGCCTGGGCCTTCTCCTTGAGCCGGATGTCGTCTTCGATGACCCACAGGCGCTCGTTGACCGCCTTGAGCTCCGCCCGCAGCCTGGCGATGTCGTGGCCGGCGGCCGGATGCGCCATCCAGGTCCGCTCCAGCGCCGACAGCTCCTTGTGCACATTGGCCAGCTTGGCCGGATCGCGCATGCGCTCCGACTTGATCTGGAGAATGGCGATCTTGTCGAGCAGTTCGCCGAAGGAGACGGGCACGAGGATTTCGGACATGGCGGGCTGAAGTTGGCGGACGTCGGCGCCCAGTGTACCCGCCTTGCCGCCAAAGGCCCCGCCCCTTATCATGGCGCCCCCGCAGCGCCGGCCTCCACACCGTCGCGGCAGCCCCTTCCGGAGAGGTGGCAGAGCGGTTGAATGTACCTGACTCGAAATCAGGCGTACGTGAATAGCGTACCGAGGGTTCGAATCCCTCCCTCTCCGCCAGAAACGCAAAACGCCCCCTCGCGGG
>JBIJBH010000500.1:0-2769 GCA_044345315.1 Lysobacteraceae bacterium | reverse complement strand
CCGCGCGCGGCGTAATCCGTCAGCCAGATCAGGCCCAGCCCGGTGAACAGCACCCACGCGGCGGCGTGCCATGGACGCGCCGCGGTGGTGTGCGGCAGCGCGGGCATCGGCCGGCGCATCGCGATGCGAAGAAGGGTATCGATCAGGGCCAGCGCCAGCGGCAGGACCAGCACCGCCTGCAGCGCCTGAGTCGGCGCGATGCCGGTCTGCCGCGCCGTCAGCCACCACAGGGCGGACAGCGCCAGCGCGCGCAGCGGCAGTGCAGGACGCATGCGCGACAGTGCGAGGCTCAGCCACAGCGCCGCCGCCCATAGCGCCAGTACCTGACCGAGTTCGCGATTGAGCCGCTGCGCACGGGTCTGCCGCTCCTGCAGTTTCGACAGATCGTCCCGACACGGCGCTGAGGCACGCCTCTGCGTCGTGTCGAACAGCGTGCCCTGTGCGTCTTCGCGGCCGATGCAGTGCGCGCGGATATCGCTGGACAACATCCCGCGCAGATTCAGATCGGAATCGTCGATGATCCGCTCCGGCGTCACCGCGTAGCGCCCGTTCAGCCCGGCTGCTCCCGGCCGCAGATCCGCGGCGATCCAGACCAGAAACGCGACCACCAGCCCCAGCAATACCAGTTCCGACGGTCGGAACCAGCCGAGGCGGCGGATGCGGTCTGCTGCGGCGTTCATGCGGGGGCGAAGTCCTGCGGCGGGGAGGATGATGTGTGTCCGTTTCGCGTGGATGATCGGTGCGCGGGTATGAGGCAAGGGTTGGCAGGACAAGCCGGGTACGGACCATTCTCGGCCGACGAGCAAGAGGGTGCATTCATTTCTTGAGTTCCTCCCGAGGCCGTCGCATCAGTCGAAAGCCGACGCTGTTGACTTTTGTGTCTGGAGAGATCGCGCCTCTGAATGCGGAGCGCCACGTTTTCAAACCATTTGCCACTGCGCCGCCACGCACGACCCTGAGCGGCCGCGAATCGTCGCAGCTGATGCTCACGTTTCCATTTGTCACCGCGCCGTGAGTCGGATACGAGTCATAACAGTCGCGGGTAAATTCATAGACATTGCCGTGCACCTGATACAGTCCCCACGCGTTGTCGCGGAATACATCGACACCACTGGTTGCCTTGTCGGTCGCATCGTGCCCAGAGACTTCAGGCGCGGGTTCGTTGCCCCACCAGTAACGTGTCGTGGTTGCTGCCCGTGCGGCATATTCCCATTGCGCTTCCGTCGGCAGATCGTAATACCAGTCCGGATCGAGCCGATTCAGCCTCGCGATGAAGTCATCGATCTGTGCCACCGTGACCGATTCGACAGGACAAGCCGGCCCGCAGCTTTGATTGCCGCTGGGATTTTCGCCCATCACGGCCTGCCATTGGGCTTGTGTCACCTCGGTCCGCCCGATCTGGAAGGCGGACAACGCGACACGATGCTGTGGTCCCTCATCCGCATCTCTGTCTGCTTCGTCTTCGGGGGATCCCATCAGGAAGCTGCCTTCCGGGATGCGCGCCATTTCGCTGCAGGCGCTGCATCCCTTGACCGACAGCAGCGCGGGCAGCGTGTCGTACAGCGGGGCAGCTGCGTCTGCAGCCGCTGCCGCTTCCTCCGCAGCTACCTGTGCTGCAGCAGCATCCGCCGCAGTGCCGGTGACCTCGGTCGCGTCCGCGGCGTATTCGGCATACTCATAATTGCTGGATTTTTCGCTGAAAAACGCCAGAAGTCCGATGAAGCCCAGGATGCCGACGAAGACGAAGAAGAACGCAAGACCCGCATTCCCTTGCGAGGGTTTCTGTGGCGCCGCATCGACCGGTTCCGATGCAGGGTCGGCGCTTGCGGGCCGAGGAGAGGCCTGCGATGCCGGCACTGCGGGTGGTGTCGCCGCCGCAGCCTTGGTTGCCTGCAGGTACGGGTTCGGCCCTGCATTCTTCGGCGGAGGCACGCCGGCAGCAGCGGCCACTGGCCGCGCTGGCGGTGGTGCGATCCGGGGCAGTGGCGGCGGCGCCGACTCGATCGGTGTGGCGGGCGACGGCCCGCTGCGCGCGGTCGGCTCGCCGGAGAACACGACGGTTGCGGCCGCGCCGCCTGCCGTACTCGGCAGCGGTGGCGGGCGCGGCGCGGGCGAGGTGGCCGGGTCCGCATCGGGCTTGATCACCGTGCTGCCGCGCGTCGCCGCCACCAGCGGCGTCTGGATGTCGACCACTTCCGGGCCGCGGCTCACCAGGATCGTGCGCAGGGCCGACTCGGCGCGGGTGCGGTAGACGCTCCATTCGCGTCCCGACAACCGCAGCGGAACCCGGAAGAACCAGCGATCCTCGTTCGCGGGCGTAAGCTGGCGCAGGCTCGCGGCAAGGGCGGCGTGGGGCAGGGCGCGCGGCGTGTTCCGATAGTCTTCGGCGGCCGTCCAGATCAATCCCGGCAGGTCCCGAAGCATGGCGCGCGGCTCCTGATCGCCCCGGATGTCGTCGCGCAGCGACGCGGATGGCCAGGGCCCGTCCCCGGCCGACCTCGCATCGGCGGTCAACACGAGTCGGCGCAACTGGTAGGCCAGACTGTAGAGATCGGCCCGACCGTCGATCCCGAGTCGGCCTTCGGTGTCCGAAATCCGCTGGCTGTAGTGATCGGAGACGTAGCGGGTATGCGCATCCGCCGCTTCGCCCTGCTGCACCGAGACCCGGCAGCGAAGCCGGGTGCGCCCGCGCTCGTCGTCCTCGACCGGGCCGAGCGCGCTCCCGAGGTCGATCAGCGACAGCTCGCGCAGGTCCAGATAGCCGACCAG
>JBIJBH010000079.1:0-10516 GCA_044345315.1 Lysobacteraceae bacterium | reverse complement strand
CGGCACCAACACCTTGGCCTGCACCAAGGCGATCTCGGAGTGCGGCGGCAACAAGGAAGTGCCGATCTATCCGCTGCCGCACATGCCGGTGATCAAGGACCTGGTCCCGGATCTGACGCATTTCTATGCGCAGTACGCCTCGATCAAGCCGTGGATCCGCACCCAGACCCCGGCGCCGCCGGACAAGGAGCGGCTGCAGTCGGAAGAGGACCGCGCCAAGCTCGACGGTCTGTACGAATGCATCCTCTGCGCCTGCTGCAGCACCAGTTGCCCGAGCTACTGGTGGAACGGCGGCCGTTACCTCGGCCCGGCGATCCTGCTGCAGGCGTATCGCTGGATCGTCGACAGCCGCGACGAGGACACCGGCGCGCGTCTGGACGATCTGGAAGATCCGTTCAAGCTCTACCGCTGCCACACCATCATGAACTGCGCGCGCACCTGTCCGAAGGGCCTGAACCCGGCCAAGGCGATCAGCGAGATCAAGAAGCTGATGCTGGCGCGGCAGGTGTGATGCGATTTCGGGCTGCATCGGGTCGCGCGGCCGTGGCCGCGTCCGCTGACCATCCCTGCCCACACCGAGAGCCGACGCGATGACCGCCCAGACCCAGATCTACTTGCCCGCGCTTGCGATGGTCGCGCTGACCTTCGTGGTTCTGGGCGTGATGTTCCGCCGGCGCGTGGCGCAGATGAAGCGCGACCGCATCCACCCGCAGACGGTCGCGACCTCGACCGAGGCCGCGGCCCGCTATACCGACATCGCGCCCGCGGACAATTTCCGCAATCTGTTCGAGATGCCGGTGCTGTTCTATCTGGCCATCCTGGTCGCCGCGCAGACCGGGCAGACCGGGCCGCTGGTGCTGGGCCTGGCCTGGACCTATGTCGCCGCGCGGGTGGCGCACAGCGCGATTCAGTGCACCTACAACAAGGTCATGCATCGTTTCCGCGCTTTCTTTGCCAGTGTTTTCGTGTTGCTGATGCTGTGGGCGGTGCTCGGTTACGGGCTGATCGCCGGATGAGCGAAGACGGCGCCGAACTGCGCCGGTTGCGCTGGCGCTGCCGACGCGGCATGCGCGAGCTGGACCAGCTGCTGGAGCGTTACCTCGACCGCCGCTGGTCCGCGGCCGACGCCGGCGAACGCGCCGCCTTCGAACGGCTGCTCGGCTGCGAGGACGACTGGCTTTGGCGCTGGTTCCTCGGTCACGAGACCGCCGACGATCCCGATCTGCATGCGCTCGTCGAACGTATCCGCGCCCTGCCGGTTTGAGCTGCGGCCCTCGCGCTGGACGACCGCGGCCCTGCTGGCGCTCGCGGCACTGGCGCCCTTCGCCGCGCTGCAGTCGGCGATGCCGCGCGCCGCGGCCTGGCCGCTGGCCGCGGTCGCGGCGATCCTCGGGCTGTGGCTGGCGCGGCGCGAATGGCGGCGGCCGGCGCTGGCCGTGCTGATCGACGCGAGCGGCGCGGCCCACGTCGACGGCAGCGCGGTCGAGGAGTTCCGGATCGATTGGCGCGGACCGCTGGCCTTCGTCTCCTGGCGCGATCGCGCCGGCGGTCGCCATCGTCGCGGTCTGTGGCCCGATACCCTCGGTCCTGCGCTCCGGCGCGAACTGCGCCTGCTCGCCGACCGCACCGATGCTGGGCGCCGGCGCGGCGGGATGGCACCATAGCCGGTCCGCGCCGCAGGTCCTCTCGCAGTCTCCCGCATGTTAACGCCCGTCCCCGTCGCCATCGGCCTGCGCTACCTGCGTGCGAAACGCCGCAACGGCTTCATATCGTTCGTTTCCGGCGCGTCGATGCTCGGCATCGGCCTCGGCGTCGCCGTGCTGATCACCACCCTCGCGGTGATGAGCGGGTTCCAGCGCGAGATCCGCGACCGCATGCTGCAGATGGCGGCGCACGCCACGGTCAGCGCCGACGGCGCGCCGCTGCGCGACTGGGCCTATGCGATCGAAGAAGCGCATCGCGACGATCGCGTCGCCGGCGCCGCGCCGTTCATCGAGCGCCCGGTGATGCTGCAGGGCCCGCGCGAAGAGGGCGCACTGCTGCGCGGAGTCGATCCGGCGCGCGAGCGCGAGGTCTCGGTGCTCGCCGAACGCATGCTCGACGGCGCCGATCTGGGCGCCCTGCGTCCCGGCGAGTTCAACATCGTGCTCGGCCGCGAACTGGCGCTGTGGCTGGGCGTGAGCGTCGGCGACGACGTGATCGTCTATACCCCGGAATTCCAGAGCACGCCGCTCGGCGCGGTGCCGCAGATGAAGCGCTTCAAGGTGGTCGGCCTGTTCGAGGTCGGGCATCAGGAGTTCGACCGCAATCTCGCCGTGATCCATCTTTCGGACGCCCAGCGCCTGCTGCGGATGGGCGACGGGGTCACCGGCGTGCGCCTGAAGCTGCACGACATGGACCGCGCGTTCGAGGTCGCGCGCGATCTCGCCGAGCGCCTGCACAAGCGCGTCAGCGACGTGTTCCGGGTCAGCGACTGGTCGCGCGAGAACGCCAACATGTTCCGCGCCCTCAAGCTGGAGAAGACGATGATCGCGATCCTGCTGTCGCTGATCATCCTGATGGGCGCCTTCACCCTGGTGAATTCCCAGGTGATGCTGGTCACCGACAAGCAGGCCGATATCGCGATCCTGCGCACCCTCGGCCTCACGCCGCGCGGAGTGATGCAGGTGTTCATGGTCCAGGGCTCGCTGATCGGCGTGATCGGCACCCTGTCCGGGGTGATCGGCGGCATCCTGCTGACCCTGAATCTGGAGCGGATCCTGCAGTTGATCGAGCGCATCTTCGATACCGAACTGCTGCCGGGCGACGTGTACTACATCACCGGCCTGCCGACCGAGCTGAGCGCCACGGACGTGTGCACGATCGCGCTGGTGGCGCTGACCATGTCCTTCCTCGCCACCCTGTACCCGGCCTGGCGCGCGGCGCGCACCGCGCCGGCGGAGGCGCTGCGCTATGAATGATCGCGTCGCAGGGCAGGGCGGGGACGATGGCGCGGTGATCCGCTGCGTCGATCTGGGCATGACCTACGCCGAAGGCCGGATGCGCACCCCGGTCTTCGAGGGGCTGGATCTGCGCGTCGAACCGGGCGAGACCGTCGCCATCGTCGGCGCATCGGGCGCCGGCAAGAGCACCCTGCTGCATCTGCTCGGGGGGCTGGACACGCCGACCGCGGGCGAGGTGTTCGTCGCCGGGCACCGGATGAGCGCGCTGTCCGACGCCGAACGCGGACGACTGCGCAACCGCGCCCTCGGATTCGTCTACCAGTTCCACCACCTGCTGCCGGAATTCACCGCGCTGGAGAACGTGATGCTGCCGGTGATGCTGCAGGGCGTGGCGGCCGCAGAAGCAGGCAGCCGCGCCCGCGCACTGCTGGAGGCGGTCGGGTTGGGTCACCGGCTCGAACACAAGCCAGGCGAGCTGTCCGGCGGCGAGCGCCAGCGGGCCGCCGTGGCGCGCGCGCTGGTCAACCGCCCGGCCTGCGTGCTCGGCGACGAGCCCACCGGCAACCTCGACGAGAAGACCGCTGCGACCGTGTTCGAGCTGATGCTGGCGCTCAATCGCGAGCATCGCACCAGCCTGGTCCTGGTCACCCACGACCGCGATCTGGCCCGGCGACTGGATCGCGTGCTGGAACTGCACGATGGCCGGCTGCAGCCGGCCGTTTGAGCGGGAATCGTGACGGACGCAAGCGCCCGGCCCCCTGAACTTCCCGGAATGCGCAGCAAGTCGCAGTGTCTGCGGTTGCGGTTTCAGGATTCCTTGACCAGCCAAGGGGGATCGGGCTATGTTCGCCTTAACGCAGACTGAGGATGCGTGCGGGGCTGTCGGCTTCCGCGGATCGCGGCGGTTACGCGGTCCGAGGGCGCAGGCGGGTAGCCCGGACAGTTGCAGAAAAAAGGACGCCGTGGCGGTTTGCGATCAGCGGACGGTCGACGGCGAAGATCGGAGCGAGGAGGGGGGCCTGATCCGTCGTGACAACAGGGATTCCGTCGAACCGTGCCCGGCCGCTTCGTGTCCGGTGCCTTTTTCCGTCCATGTCCGCACCGGTGCGCTTGCGCACCGGCAACCCGTCGTCGGCCTGCGTCCGATGTCCGTGATCCTCACCCGCGGCCCGCGTCACGCGGCTGCCGCCGTACCAGTCCTTCTCTCCGATCTCTTTCCGGGTGGCGTGTGAAATCTCGAATCTCGATCCTGACCCAGTTCCTGATCTGCGCCGCGATGGCGCTCGCCCTCTCCGCCTGCGCCACGCGCCCCGCCCCGGATTTCGGCGGCCGCTGGAAGCAGATGAACCAGTTCTCCGAGGAGACCCAGGCGATTCCGCTGCAGGAGGCCTACATCTTCTACGCCTCGCCGATGGATCGCACGCTCAAGAACATGCTCGAGCGCTGGGCCGACGATTCCAACATGGTCCTCACTTACCGCCATCCGATGGACTACACCCTGTACTCGGCGGTGGCCGAGATCCGCACGCCGAGCCTGCAGGAAGCACTCTCGCAGTTGAACACCGCCTATGCGGGGCAGCAGGTGTCGATCAGCGTGAGCGGCAACGAGATCGTCGTCCGCATCTCCTCCGGCGGCGGCGCAGGCCGCTGACCGACGACGAGCCCGGCGGCGCCCGCAGTGCGCCGCCGACCGCGCAAACACCCGCGCGACCTCCGCGCGCACACACCGGAATACAGGCTGCAGAATGTTCGGCAAGAAAAAAGACACGCAACAAGTCGAAAACACCGCCGCCAAGGGCGTGAACTTCGAGGTCTCCATCGCGGACATCGCCCGTCGCAGCGAGAAGCGTGCGTGGATGATCGCCTGGACCTCGCTTTCGATGGTGCTCGCCATGATCGGCGGCTTCATCTACATCCTTCCGTTGAAGAAGGAGGTGCCCTACCTGATCATGGCCGACGCCTTCACCGGTCAGGCCACGGTGGCTACCCTGCGCGGCAACTTCGATGCGCCCAACAGCATCACCCAGAGCGAGGCGGTCAACCGCGCCAACATCGCCCAGTACGTCACCGCCCGCGAATCCTTCGACGTGGCGATGATGAACCTGCGCGACTGGGATCTGGTCAACGTGATGTCCTCGCCCAACGTGCGCAACGCCTACGCCGCGATCCACGACTCGAACAATCCTGACAGCCCGTTCAAGCGCTACGGCCGCGATCGCGCGGTGCGGGTCAAGATCCTGAACATCATCCCCGAGCGGAAGGGCACCGGCGACCGGGCCAGGAACAGCGCCACCGTGCGCTTCCAGCGCGTCGAGTACGACAAGAAGACCGGCGACACCAAGCCGATCGACAGCAAGATCGCCCGCATCGAGTTCACCTACAAGGCGAATCTGGCGCTGGATACCCAGCAGCGCTATCTCAATCCGCTCGGCTTCCAGGTGATCGAATACCTCGATGAAATCGACTACGCGGCGTCCCCGCCGGTCGAGAACCCGGTCTCCGCCCAGCCGCAGCCGGCTGGCACCTTCCCGGGTCAGCCCGTGCCCGGCCAGCCGTATCCCGGCCAGCCCGTGCCCGGCCAGCCGTACCCTGGCCAGCCCGCGCCCGGCCAGCCTGTACCGGGTCAGCCCGTGCAGCCGGGGCAGGGAGGCGTCCCGCCCGCCGGTCAGGTCTATCCGGCCGCGCCCAATTTCGGTCCGCCCGGCACCACCGCGCCGCCGACCCAGTCCCAGTTCCCGGCCGGTACCCAGCCGCAGCAGCCCGCGGCCGGGCAGGTTCCCAATCAAGTCAATGGAGTAGGCACCCGATGATTCGCTTGCAACGCTATTGCCGTGCGTTCCTGCTGTGCGTGCTGGCGTCGATGACGCCGGTGCTCCCGGCGTTCGCGCAGGTCATCGTCGAATACGAATACGAGCCGAACCGGATCTACGAGGTCCGCACCGGTCTGGGCATCACCACCCAGATCGAGCTCAGCCCCAGCGAGGAGATCCTCGACTACAGCACCGGCTTCAATGCCGGCTGGGAACTGAGCCGGCGCGACAACGTGTTCTATCTCAAGCCGAAGAACGTCGACGTCGACACCAACATGATGGTGCGCACCGCGACCAACTCCTATCTGTTCGAGCTGAAGGTCGTGGCGACCGACTGGACCGCGCTGGAACAGGCCAAGCGCGCCGGCGTGCACTACAAGATCACCTTCAGCTACCCGAACAACACGGTGTTCTCCGCCGCCGCGGCCGCCGAGGCCAAGGGCGCGCCCAAGCCCCGCCAGAGCGAGATCGACACAGAGCTGGACAAGAGCCGGGTCTATTACTTCGACTACTCGTATTCGACCCGGACCAAGAACAAGTGGCTGATCCCGGTGCACGTCTACGACGACGGCCAGTTCACCTACATCCGGTTCAACAACATCAATCGCTTCCCCACCGGCGATTTCCCGGCGGTCTACGGACGGCATCGCGAGGGCGGCGAGGATTTCCTGGTCAACACCACGGTCGAGGAGAGTACCCTCGTCGTTCATGGCACCTATCCCTTCCTGGTCATCCGCCACGGGAAGAACGTCGTCGGCCTGCGTAGGAACAAGCAAAAGTGAACCAGAATCTCCCGCCGAATCCGCCGGGACAGTCCGGCGACTACTCCTCTGGCGACCAGGGTCAGGGCTACGATCCCAACGCGCAGAGCAATCCCTACTACGCTGCGCAGCAGCAGGCGCCGCAGCAGCCCAACCTCGACGCGGGCGCGCCGCAGCTGAAGACGGTCGAATCCCAGCGTCTGGACCGCAAGGCCCTGATGTTCATGGGCGGCATCGTGATCCTGCTGATCCTGATGACGCTCGTTGTCATGCGCAAGACCGGCGCGGACGCCGAGGAAGAGGCCAAGAAGCCGCGCGAGGAAAAGGTCGTCATCCCCGATCTGCCGAAGGGCGCGGGCACGCCCGGCGGCCCCGACTTCGCCGAACTACCGCCGCCCGAACCGCAGCCGGTCCCGGTGCAGGAACTGCCGCCGCTGCCGCCGCCGGATGAACCCCGTCAGGCCGACAATCGTCGCGGCGGTGGCGATCGTGGCGACAATCGCGGCGGTCCCGAAGAGCCGCGCGCCGGATGGGCATGACCGATACCGGTCGCGGCGGTTATGGCGGCGCCTCTGCCGGCGGCAATCCCAACGACCCCGTGCTTGACGCGATGCTCGACAACCTCCGCACCGCCCAGCAGGCGCAGGCGGGCGGTGCGCCGGCGGCCGCGCAGCGCGAGGCCGGCAGCAAGGTGAACATGGCGCAGTACCTGCGCAACCCCGACACTCTGCTGGTCCGCGGCACCTACATCCGCTGCGTGCTCGAGACCCGGATCATCACCGATGTCGACGGCTTCACGTCCTGCATCGTCACCGAGCCGGTGTACTCGATCAACGGCCGCAAACTGCTGCTGCCCAAGGGCTCCAAGGCGCTTGGCCGCTACTCGGGCGAACCCAAGGGTCCGCGCGTGGCGGTGGTCTGGGACCGCATCACCACGCCGACCGGTCTGGATGTCGCCCTGCAGGGCCCGGGCGTCGACAACCTGGGCGGCGCCGGTCATCCGGGCGACTACAACGGCCACTGGTTCAGCCGCATGAGCTCGGCGCTGATGATCAGTTTGATCAGCGATGCGTTCAAATACTACGCGGCCGAAGAAGGTCCGCAGACCGACTCGGTGACCACCGGCGGCAACGTCGTGACCCAGCCCTTCGAGAGCAACACCGCGAAGACGATGGAGCGACTGGCCAATCAGGCACTGAGCAAGTCGATGCAGCGTCCGGCCACGGTCACCATCAACCAGGGCACCGTGCTCAACATCTACGTCGCCCAGGACGTCGACTTCTCCGGCGTGATCCGTCGCTGATGTTCGTTTCCTGATCGCCGTCTGCCTTGCCCGGCGCGGCGCCGGACGTGTCCACGGACCCGTCCAGGCGCCGCGTCTTCGTTTCGGGGATGGTGTCGTTTCCTCGTGAGCACTGTCCGGCGGCGGTCACGCCGTCGCCGCAGCGAGGCGCTATCCTTGCCCTCCGCCTTCCGGCCCCGTCGGGGACGGCGTTTCCAGCCAGCAGACCGCAGCCCACATGGATATCGACAATTCACCGATCGCCAACGTTTCCAACGACTTCCTGGAATACCAGTACAGCGTGCTCGGCATCCTCGAGTTCATGACCTCGCCGGAAGTCACCGAAATCTGCATCAACCGCCCGGGCGAGCTGTATCTCGAGACCAACAAGGGCTGGCGCCACATCGAGGTGCCGTCGCTGACCTTCGAACGCGCGCGGCAGTTCTGCACCGCGGTGGTCAACGAGAGCAACACCGGCCAGCGCATCACCGACGTCGATCCCGTGGTTTCGCTGACCTTCCCGACCGGCCAGCGCGCCCAGTTCGTCATCCCGCCCGCCTGCGACGCGGGCAAGGTCTCGATCACCATCCGTCTGCCCGCCAAGCGCAACTTCACCCTGCAGAGTTACGAGGAAAGCGGCTTCTTCAAGCAGATCCTCGAAGGCGCGCCGGAAGTCAGCGACCTCGACAAGGAACTGCTCGAACTGCGCGCCGAGCGCAATTACGCCGAATTCTTCAAGAAGTCGGTGCTGTACAAGAAGAACATCGTGGTCGCCGGCGCCACCGGCAGCGGCAAGACCACCTTCATGAAATCGCTGGTCGGCCACATCCCGCACGAAGAGCGCCTGGTGACGATCGAGGACGCCCGCGAGCTGTTCATCGAGCAGCCCAACATCGTGCACCTGCTGTATTCGAAGGGCGGCCAGAGCGCCAGCAACGTGACCGCGAAGAGCTGCATGGAGGCCTGCCTGCGCATGAAGCCGGACAGGATCATCCTGGCCGAGTTGCGCGGCGACGAAGCCTTCTACTTCATCCGCAACTGCGCGTCGGGCCATCCCGGTTCGATCACCAGTTGCCACGCCGGCAGCACTGCGCAGACCTGGGACCAGCTCGCGCTGATGGTCAAGGCATCGAATGAAGGCTCGGGCCTGGAATTCTCGGTCATCAAGCGCCTGCTGATGCTGACCATCGACATCGTGGTCCACATCAAGGCGCATGCCGGCCGCCGCTACATCACCGGCATCGACTACGACCCACGGCGCTCGCTCGGTCTCGCCGGCGGCGGCGAGTGATCGCCGCCAGGTCCCTTCAGTAGCGGCGTTCGCTCAGCGACGCCAGGCCATCGGTCCCGACCCGGATCTCGATCCGGCGGTCGAATTCGTCCTCGCGCATCGGCGCGACCGGGCACGCGCACAGCGCTGCGGCGATCGCCGGCACGGTATCGCTGTGGCCGACCACCAGCACCGTGCCCGCGCGATGCGCGGCGCGCAGGCGCGCGGCGAAGTCCGCCGCAGGCTCGCGTGCATCGTAGACCGCGACCTGCAGGCCATGGGCCATTGCCGATGGCCCGGCGGTGTCGCGGGTGCGGCGGTAGGCGGTGGCGTAGACGGCGCGCAGCGGCGCGTCGGCGAGCGATGCCGCCAGCTCCGCCGCGCGCGTCCTGCCCGCGTCGGTCAGGCCCGGATCGCGCGGATCGTCCGCCG
The DNA here is from genome assembly GCA_044345315.1 of Lysobacteraceae bacterium. Taxonomy (GTDB): domain Bacteria; phylum Pseudomonadota; class Gammaproteobacteria; order Xanthomonadales; family Xanthomonadaceae; genus Lysobacter_I. Next base: position 1,019 of record JBIJBH010000079.1, on the reverse strand, counting down.
CCTTTTCGGCATGCCGCACCAGAATGAAGGTCGTCACGGGCTCCGCGCGCTCGCGCGGCGTCGCGCAGGCGGCGATGAGCAGCGCGAGACCGACTGCAGCGAGCATTCGTCCGTCGCTGTTCATGCGTCCGGTCGCAGCGTCGCCAGCAGCCCGCGTGCCGCCTGCAGCCGGGCCGCGGCGTCGGGCAACTCCAGGGTCAGGCGCAGCTTGTCCGGGCCCTCCATGCGGTAATGCTTCGGCTGACCCTGGATCAGTCGGATCACCGACATCGGATCGACCTTCGGTTTCTCGATGAACTGGATACGTCCGCCGGCGGCGCCGAGATCGAACTTGCGGATGCCGAGCGCGTCGGCGTCCAGCTTCAGTTCGGCCACCGCGAACAGATGTTTCGCCGGATCCGGCAGCAGGCCGAAGCGATCGATCATCTCCACCTGCAGTTCGCGCAGATCGTCGACGCTGCGCGCGCTGCTGATGCGCTTGTACAGCGTCAGGCGGGCGTGCACGTCGGGCAGGTAGTCATCGGGGATCAGCGTCGGCACATGCAGTTCGACCTCGGCGCCGCGCGCCTGTTCGAGGTCGAGGCCGAGCGCGTCGATGCCGGCGAGCTTGCCTTCGCGGATGCTGCGCACCGCGCGACCGAGCAGCTCGGTGTAGAGCGAGAAACCGATCTCGGCCATCTGCCCGCTCTGTTCCTCGCCGAGCAGTTCGCCGGCGCCGCGGATTTCCAGATCGTGCGTCGACAGGGTGAAGCCGGCGCCGAGTTCGTCCATCGACGCGATCGCCTCCAGCCGCTTGCGCGCGTCGGCGGTGATGCTGCGGCCGTCGGGGATCACCAGATAGGCGTAGGCGCGGTGATGCGATCGGCCCACGCGTCCGCGGAGCTGGTGCAGCTGGGCGAGGCCGAACTTGTCGGCGCGGTTGATGACGATGGTGTTTGCGTTGGGGATGTCGATGCCCGACTCGATGATGGTCGAACACAGCAGTACGTTGAAACGCTGCTTGTGGAAATCGAGCATCA
>JBIJBH010000499.1:0-2780 GCA_044345315.1 Lysobacteraceae bacterium | reverse complement strand
GCATCCCGCGCAAGCGCTACGCCTCGGCGTCGTCGCCGGTGGACGGGTTGATCGGATGAGTGGCCGAGGGCGCAGGCTGAGGTTCGCCTGGGATGCGCCCAAGGCCGCCGCCAACCTGCGCAAGCACGGCGTATCCTTCGAGGAAGCCGCGACCGTTTTCGGCGACCCGCTCGCCGTGACCTTCGCGGATCCCGATCATTCGGAGGGCGAGCCGCGCTTCATCACCATCGGCGAATCGACCGCCACACTTCTGTTGGTCGTCGCTCATGCCCAAATCCCAAGCGCCTTGTGGCTGGACCATCCGCATCATCAGCGCCCGCAAGGCAACCAGAAACGAACGCCGGATCTACGAGCAGGATTGAACCGATGCGAACCGAATACCGACGCGAGCAATTGGGCCGCGCGACCCGCGGGAAGTATTTCGCACGCTACTCGAAAGGGACCAACCTCGTGCGGCTCGACGACCGGGTCGCACAGGCTTTTCCCGACTCCGAGTCGGTCAACGCCGCGCTGCTGGCGCTGCTCGCGGTCGCCGAGCAGGCGAAAGTTCCGCCGCGCAAACCGCGCAAGCGCGGCGACTGAGCGGATGGATCAGGCCGTATGAATCAGGATCGCATCCATCAGGACCGCGCGTTCGAACAGCCCTTCACCGTCGAGGAAGGGCATCGCAAGATCCGCAGCTTCGTGCTGCGTCAGGGGCGCTTCACCGAGGCCCAGCAGCGCGCGTTCGACGCGCTGTGGCCGCGGTTCGGCCTCGATTACGCCGGCCGGCCGCGCGACTTCGATGCGGTCTTCGGCCGCAGCGCGCCGCGGGTGGTGGAGATCGGTTTCGGCAACGGCGAGGCGCTGCGTTTCGCGGCGAAGCAGGACCCCGCGCGCGACTACATCGGCGTCGAAGTGCATGCGCCCGGGGTCGGCCGGCTGCTGAACGCGCTGGCCGAGGACGGCAGCGATCACGTCCGCGTGTATCGCCACGATGCGGTGGAAGTGCTCGAACGCGAGATCGCCGACGGCGCACTCGACGAAGTACGCATCTACTTCCCCGACCCCTGGCACAAGAAGCGCCACAACAAGCGCCGGATCGTGCAGCCGGACTTCGCCGCGCTGCTGGCGCGCAAGCTGCGGATCGGCGGCCGCCTGCATCTGGCGACCGACTGGGAAGCCTATGCCGAGCACATGTGGGACGTGCTCGACGCCACGCCCGGCCTGCGCAACCGCGCCGGCCCGCGCGGCGCGGTGCCGCGGCCCGAATGGCGGCCGCAGACCCACTTCGAGACCCGCGGACAGAAACTCGGCCACGGGGTCTGGGACCTGCTCTACGACCGGGTCGCGGACGAGAGGCTGGCGAACGGCCGCAGCGCCGCAGCGAGCAATCCCGCAGACTGACGATGGAGAACACCCTCACCCTCACCAGCGACATGCAGCTCGTGCTCGGGCTGACGGTGATGACGATGGTGTTGTTCCTGTTCGAGCGGCTGCGCGCGGACGTGGTCGCGCTGGTGGTGCTGGTGCTGCTCGGGCTGACCGGGCTGGTCGCGCCCGAGGACCTGTTCAACGGTTTCTCCGGCAACGCGGTCATCAGCGTGATCGCGACCATGATCCTCGGTGCCGGCCTCGACCGCACCGGCGCGCTCAATCGCCTCGCCGCGTGGCTGCTGCGCCGCGCGCACGGCGTCGAGCAGCGCCTGATCCTGTTCACCTCGGCGATCGCCGGACTCAATTCCTCGGTGATGCAGAACCCGTCGGTGATGGCGCTGTACCTGCCGGTGGCCTCGCGGCTGTCCTCGCGCACCGGCCTGCCGCTGTCGCGGCTGCTGCTGCCGATCGCCGCCGGCATCGTGATGGGCGGCGCGCTGACCATGGTCGGCAATTCGCCGCTGATCCTGCTCAACGACCTGCTGGTCTCGGCCAACGCCAACCTGCCCTCGGGGCTGATGACGCTCAAACCGCTGCCGATGTTCGCGCCGCTGCCGATCGGTCTGGCGCTGCTGGCCGCGGGGCTGGCGTATTTCCATTTCTACGGCAGTCGCCGGCTGCGCGACGACGATGTCGAAACCGGGGTGACGCCGGCGCTGACCCAGAGCTATTTCGCCAGCGCCTACGGCATCGACGGCGAGGTCTACGAACTCACGGTCAGCGCCGACAGCCCGCTGGTGGGCATGTCGCTGCGCGAGACCGAGGACCTGCACGACGCGCCGCTGATCCTCGCCCTGAAGACCGGCAACGAATCGCGGCTGGCGCCGCCGGGCGACGCCCGCATCTGGGTCGGCAGCGTGCTCGGCGTGATGGGCCCGCGCCAGGCGATCGTCGATTTCGCGCAGAACCGCTTCCTGCGGATGAGCGCGCGCCTGCGCGAGTTCGCCGACCTGTTCAACCCGGCGCGCGCCGGCATCTCCGAGGCGGTGATCCCGCCGACCTCGACCTGGATCGGCAAGAGCGCGACCCAGCTGAAACTGCGCAAGAGCCTGAATCTGCGCCTGCTCGCGATCAACCGCGACAAGCAGGTGCTGCGCGAGAACGTGCGCGAAGTGCCGCTGCGCGCCGGCGACCTGCTGGTGCTGCACAGCATCTGGACCGATCTGGCGCAGTCGGCGAGCAATCGCGACTTCGTGCCGGTCACCGACTATCCCAAGGCCGAGCAGCGCCCGCACAAATTCAAGATCGCGATGACGATCTTCGCGATCACCATGCTGATCGCGCTGTCGTCGCGGATTCCGGCCTCGGTGGCGCTGATGACCGGCGTCGCCGGCATGCTGGTCGCCGGCGTGCTGAAGATGGAC
>JBIJBH010000078.1:0-10547 GCA_044345315.1 Lysobacteraceae bacterium | reverse complement strand
GCCGACGACTATCTGGTCAAGCCCTTCCACGTCGAGGAACTGCTCGCGCGCATCAACGCCCTGGTCCGCCGCGCCGCCGGCTGGAGCAAACCTTCCCTCGAATGCGGCCCGGTGACCCTGGATCTGGCCGCGCAGACGGTCAGCGTGCACGGCGCCAACGTCGATCTGACCAGCTACGAATACAAGGTGCTCGAATACCTGATGATGCACGCCGGCGAGCTGGTCTCGAAGGCCGACCTGACCGAGCACATCTATCAGCAGGATTTCGACCGCGATTCCAACGTCCTCGAAGTGTTCATCGGCCGCCTGCGCAAGAAGCTCGATCCCGAGGGCTCGCTCAAGCCGATCGAGACCGTGCGCGGTCGCGGCTACCGTTTCGCGATTCCGCGCAGCGCGGACAACTGAGCGGACCGCTGATCCTGTCGTCCGCCCCGCTCTCCACCCTGCCCGCCTCCCGCCGCCGCGCCCGTCGCGGCGGCGCCGCGTTCCGGCCCTGTGCCCATGCCCGCGCGTAAACGCATCCCGCTGTGGCGCCCGCGCTCGCTGCAGACCAGGCAGTTGCTGGCCGCCAGTCTCGGCCTGATCGCGTTCCTCGCGCTCGCCGGTTATGCGCTGGACCGCGCGTTCGTCAACACCGCCGAGAACATCCTGCAGGAGCGACTGCGCGACTACGCGCTGTATTTCGCCGACAAGACCGAATTCGGCCGCGGCGGCGATCTGGTGCCGCCGATCGAGGGCGAGTTGCCCGATCCGCGGCTCAAGCGCCCCGGCAGCGGGCTCTACGCGCAGATCGTGCTGCCGTTCGCACTGTGGGAATCGCCGTCGAGCCAGGGGCCGGAACTGCCGGACGTGAAGATGCTCGGCACGGGCAAGCGGGTCTTCGAAGGCCCGGTGGACATCGTGCACAGCGACGGCCGACCCGCGCGCGCCTACCGCTACGGTTTCGGCCTGGCCTGGCCGGGCGACGATCTGTCCGACGAGGTGCCGTACACGATCTACATCACCGAGGACACCGGCAGGCTGGAGAATCAGCTGAAGGTGTTCCGGCGCGCGCTGTGGGGCTATCTCGGCGCGGTCGGCGCGGTGCTGCTGCTGTTCCAGGTCGGCGTGCTGCGCTGGAGCCTGCGCCCGCTGCGCCGGGTCATCGACGAACTCAAGCGCGTGCAGCGCGGCATCGCCACGCGCATGAGCGAGCGTCATCCGCGCGAGCTGGAGCCGCTGACCGAAAGCATCAATGCCTTCATCGAGAGCGAACGCGAGAATCTCGAGCGACAGCGCAACATCCTCGCCGACCTCGCGCACAGCCTGAAGACCCCGCTGGCGGTGCTGCGCACGCGCCTGGACAGCGGCGCCGGCGACGCCGAACTGCGCACCGAACTGGCCGAACAGTTGCGTCGCATGAACGATCTGGTCGGCTATCAGCTCAGCCGCGCCGCGTCCGGCGGTCACAAATTGTTCGCGGCGCCGCTGGCGATCGAGCCGAACGCCGAGGAACTGGTGCGCGGACTGGAAAAGGTCTACGCGTCGAAGGGCGTGCTCTGCGAATTCGAGATCGAGCCCGATGCGCGTTTCTACGGCGAGAAGGGCGACCTGCAGGAACTGCTCGGCAACCTGCTGGAGAACGCGTTCAAGTGGGCGCGCTCGCGGGTGCTGCTGACGGTGCGCATCGGCGCCTCCGCGACCAATCGCCGGCCGGGCCTGATGCTGATGGTGGAAGACGACGGCCCCGGCATCCCCGAGGACAAGATCGCGCTGGTGCTGCAGCGCGGCGTGCGCGGCGACGAGCGCGTGCAGGGCCACGGCATCGGGCTGGCGATCGTGCAGGACATCGTGCGCAGCTATCGCGGCGAGCTGCAGGTCGGACATTCCGGGGAGCTGGGCGGCGCCCGCTTCGAGGTGACGCTGCCGCCGGGGCTGTAGGTCGCGCCTCGGCGCGACATTGCGGCATCGACGATCGACTCGCACCGCGACCGGTAGTGGTTCTTTGTCGCGCCGAGGCGCGACCTATGCGCTGCGGCGATCGAACGGGCTCGGACCGTACAGCCGTTCGAGATGCGTCGCCACCGACGGCAGTTCGCGGCGCAGCAGCGCCGGCGCGCTGAAGTGGTATTCGCTGCAGACCGCGAAGAATTCTTCCGGGGCTTCGGCCGCGTAGGCGTCGATGGCGGTCTCGCGGCCGGCATCGACCGTGTCGACGAAGGCGTCGTAGGCCTGCTGGAAATCGCGCGCCCATTGCCGCTGCCAGTCGCGCGGCAGCGGCGGGGTGCCGTCGAGCGCGCCGTCGAGCGCATCGAGCTTGTGCGCCATTTCGTGGACTGCGACGCAGAACCCGGCGTCGGGTTCGGCCAGATCGGCCTCGATGTCGGCCCAGGACAGGATCAGCGGGCCGCTTTCCCAGGCTTCGCCGATCAGATCGTCCTCCCACTGGTGCAGCACGCCGGCGGCGTCGACGTGTTCGCGATGGGCGCGGAAGGCGTCGGGATAGACGATCAGTTCGGACCAGCCATGCAGGCCCTCGGCGCCGAATTCCAGCAGCGGCAGGCAGCAGACCGCGGCGAGCACGGCCCGGCGTTCGTCGTCGAGGGTGAGGTCGCCGACCGGATTGATCGTCTTCTGCTGCAGGAAGCGCGCGGCGAGCGCGGCGAGGCGTGCCTCGCGATCGGGATCGAGCGCGGCGACCCAGGGCACGGCCGTGCGGACGCGCTGCCAGAGGGCAGGATCGAGAGTGGGGTCGGGTCGGGCGAAGAGCCCACGGAGCCAGCGCAAGGGAAGATCGAGATGGGCTGTCGGGGGCGAACTGCAGGCGTTCTGGCTGCGGAGATCGGGTTTTGGAGACGGGCTGTGGAGATCGGGCTGTGCAGATCCGGCCGCGCCCGGTCAGGGACTCGGCACAGGCATGCTCAGCGGAACATGCCCGGCAGGAAACGGTGCCAGCGCGCGCCGCGGACCGGGGTGGTGCCGTTGCCGCGGGCGGCGGGACGGGCCTTGTGCTGGGTCGGTGCGCTGCCCGGCTTGGCGGCGCCCGGTTTGGCCGGCTGGGCGGCGCCGGTCTGGTCCGGATCGACCGCGGCGGCCACGTCGGGGCATTCGGCGGCTGGATCCGCGTTCAGCATGCCGGTACGGGCGGCTGCGGGAAGGCTGACCGAAAGCCCGATCAGGGCGATCGCGAACACGGCGGACGGAGCGAAACGGGCGCGGCGCATGGCGGCTTCCAGAAGGGGGGTCCCCGAGCAAGACGCCGACTATAGCGCGGATGTGACTGCCGAAATACGACCGTTCGATGAACGGCGACTTGCTGCATCGCAACATCCGTGCCCCCCGGACTTGCGGCAGACTCGCGCCGTGAACGCTCCGAATCCCTTTCCCTCCGATGCCGCGCAGGCGGACGCCGCAGCAGCCGCTCCCGCCCGCGACGCCGCCGCGACCGTCACCGCTCCGACCCTGCGCCGGGCGCTGATCGCCGGTGCGCGCCGGGTGATCGCCGCCCGCGACGGCCTGAACCGGATCAACGTGTTCCCGGTCGCCGACGGCGACACCGGCAACAACCTCGCCTTCACCCTCGGCAGCGTGCTCAACGGCGCGCTGAGCCGGCGCAGTCGCCACATCGGCGAACTGCTGCGGCGGATCGGCGACGACGCGATCGACGGCGCGCGCGGCAACTCCGGTGCGATCCTCGCCCAGTTCCTGCACGGCGTCGCGGAGTACGCCCGCGCGCAGCCGGCGCTGGACGCGCAGACCCTGGCCGCGGCGGTACGCCACGGCGCCGACAGCGCACGCAGCGCGCTGGCGCATCCGGTCGAGGGCACGATCCTCAGCGTGATCGACAGCTTCGCCGAGGCGATGGAGGAATCCGCCGCGCAGCTGCGCGAGGACCCGCGCGGCAGCTTCGCCCGCGCGCTCGACCGCGCCCGCGGCGCGCTGGCGCGTACGCCGCAGCAGATGGCGCTGCTGCAGAAGGCGGGCGTGGTCGATGCCGGCGCGCAGGGGTTCGTCGACCTGCTCGAAGGCATCGCCGAATTCGTCGAAGGCGGCCCGCGCGCGATGCGCATGCGCGCGCCCGCGGCGGCGGCCAACGATGCGATCGGCGAGGATCCGGACGAGTACGCGCATCCGGCGCACGACGCGGTCGATCCGCAGCGACGCTGGTGCACCGAATGCCTGTTGCTGCTCGACGGCGACAGCGGACGGCGGATCGAGCGCGATGCGGTGCGCGAGGCGCTGGAGGCGATCGCGGCCGATTCGATCGTGCTCGCAGGCGGCGGCACGCGGATGCGCGTGCATGCGCACGTCGGCGCGCCGCAACAGTTGTTCGACGCCTGCGCCGCGTTCGCGGTGGTCGAGGGCATGAAGGCCGACGACATGCTGCTGCAGTCGCGCAGCGTCGATCGCGGGCAACGGGTCGCCGTGGTCACCGACAGCGCCGCGGACCTGCCCGAGGCGATCGCCGATGCCCATGCGGTGCACGTGGTGCCGGTGCGCGTGAATCTGGACGGTCGCGATTATCTCGACAAGCTCGGGCTGAGCACCGGCGAGTTCTACCGACGGATGGCGGCCTCGCAACAGTTGCCGCGCACGAGTCAGCCGCCGCCGGGCGACTTCCGGCGCAGTTTCGATTTTCTGGTCGCGCATCATCCGGCGGTGGTCTACGTCGGCCTGTCGCGTACGATCTCGGGCACTCTGCAGTCGGCCGAGCACGCCGCGGCCCGCGGCGACGCCGCGAAGGTGCGGGTGTTCGACAGCGTCAACGCCGCCGGCGGCCAGGGGCTGTTGGCCTGGCGCGCGGCCGAGCTGGCCGAGGCCGGCGCGGATGCGGACGCGATCCTGCGCGAACTGGAACGGTTGCGTCCGCGCACCCTGACCTGGGCGATGGCGCGCGACATTACCCACGCCGTGCGCGGCGGCCGCATCCCGGCCTGGGCCGAGCCTGCGGTGCGCTTCACCGGGCTGACCCCGGTGGCACAGGTGAAAGCCGACGGTCGCCTCGGCATCGCCGGTGGCCTGATCGCGAAAACCCGCGCGCCGGAAGCCTTCGCCGCCTACGTCGCGAAGCGGGCGCGGCGCAAGCTGGGCGCGGACACGCCGCTGCGCGCGATCGTCGGCCACTGCGACGCGCTCGCCGACGGCGAACGTCTGCTGGCCGCACTGCGCACGAAACTGCGGATCGCCGACGCGCATCTGGTCGAGACCGGCCCCGCGATCGGCGCGCACGCCGGACGCGGCACGCTGGTGGCGTCGCTGCAACCGGCGCCGGACTGAGCGCAACGGGTCGCCTGCAGCGCGCCTCCTGATGGCTCTCCCCTACCGGATCTGCGCAATGTTCCATCCCTCTCCGCGCCGCACAGCGCGCACTCGCACCACCCTGCCCCTCGACGGGCCGGCTTTCGGCGGACTGGTTCTCGGCCTGCTGCTCTTCGCCGCCGCCTGCCTCGCCGGCGCTCCCGCCGCTGCCGGGGACACCCCCGGGGCCACCGACACGACCCGACGGGTCGCGGTCGAGCTGACCTTCCTCAAGGCGCAGCCCGGCGAACGCGCGCGGCTGGTCCGATTCATCGAGGAGAATTGGTTCGCGATGGACCGGGTCGCGGTGACGCAGGGCTTGATGCGCGACTATCGGGTGCTCGACACCGGCCGCGACGACGGCCCGTGGAACGTGCTGGTGGAAGTGACCTACACCGACGAGCGCGGTTATGCGGGCATCGTCGACGCGTTCGAGCGGATCCGCGCCGCGCACAGGACGGTGCTGATCGATGGCAAGGGTCTGCGCGACCTGGGCACGATCGTGACATCCACGCAGACCTTCACCACCCTGCCGCAGCCCGCGCCTCCGGCGCCGTGAACCGGCGATAATCCGCCGACGAGCGCAACGACGGACGACGCATGGGCTGGGCGAGCGGGCATATCGAAAGACTGAAACGCGGCGAGACCGTCTCGTTCCGGCCGCGCGGCGGCTCGATGACCGGCAGGAAGGTGGAACCGTGAACGAAATCCTTCAGCTCGTCCTGCTGATCCTCGGCGGCTACCTGCTCGGCTCGCTCTCCGGCAGCCTGCTGCTGGGGAAATTGCGCGGGGTGGATATCCGCACCCAGGGCAGCGGCAATGCCGGCGGGACCAATGCGTTCCGCACCCAGGGCGCGAAGTTCGCGCTGGCGGTGGTGGCCATCGACATCGGCAAGGGCGCGCTGGCGGCGTGGCTGGGGCAACGCTTCGCGCCGTCAGGGACCGCGGACTGGGTCGGTTACGCGGCCGGGTTCGCGGCGGTGCTGGGGCATGTCTGGCCGCTGTGGCACGGCTTCCGCGGCGGCAAGGGCGCGGCCACCGCGGTCGGGGCGGTGCTGGTGCTGTGGCCGGCGGCCGCGGCGGTGCTGTTCGCGGTGTGGGTCGGCACGCTGATCCTGAGCGGCTACGTCGGGCTGAGCACCATCCTCGCCGGCCTGACGCTGGCGGTGCTGGCGCTCGCGACCGGCGCGGACAAGCCGCGCTTCGCGTTCGCGGTCGGGGTCGCGCTGTTGCTGGTCTTCACCCATCGCGAAAATCTGGCGCGGCTGCTGGCCGGCACCGAATCGCGCTTCGAGAAGGCGCGGCTGCTGCACCGGCTGCTGCGACGCGGATGAGCGCGACGACGGACGCCGCGACCGCACTGGATGCGGCGACGCTGCGCGATGCCCTGCCCGCGGCGGCGCGCGAGCGCTGCGCCGCGATCGAGGTGCTGGCCGAGATCGATTCGACCAACAGCGAACTGCTGCGCCGGCGCACGCCGGAACGCGGCATCGTCGCGCTGTTCGCAGAGCGCCAAAGCGGCGGACGGGGCCGTCAGGGCCGGGTCTGGGCCTCGCCGCCGGGCGAGAACCTCTATTTGTCGCTGGCGCGCGGTTTCGACGGCGCGTTGTCGCGGTTGGGCGGATTGAGCCTCGCCGTCGGCGTGGCGGTGGCCGAAGCCCTGCGCGATCTCGGCGCGAGCGGGGTCGCACTGAAATGGCCCAACGACCTGGTGGTGGACGACGGCAGCGTCTTGCGCAAGCTCGGCGGCATCCTGGTCGAGGCCGGGCTGCAGGACGGCCGGTCGCGCGCGGTGATCGGCCTCGGCCTGAATCTGCGCATGCCGGCCGAGGCGGCGGCGGCGATCGACCAGCCGTGGACCGATCTGCACGCGCTGCTCGGCAGCGCAGCGCCGCCGCGCGCGACGGTGGCGGTCGCGGTGCTCGCCGCACTGGCCGAAGCGCTGGAGACCTTCGATGCGCAGGGGCTGACACCGTTCCTGCCGCGTTTCGCCGCGCTGGACGCGCTGCGCGAGGCCGAGGTGGTGGCGATCGACGGCGAACGCGAGATTGTCGGCATCGCCTGCGGTGTGGATGCCGACGGCGCGCTGCGCCTGCGCACCGCCGCGGGCGAGATCGCGCTGCGGGCGGGCGAACTCAGTGTGCGCAAGACCGGGCTGCGCGGACACCGTCCGCACAGCGACGCGACCGACCGGGCATGATGCGCGGATGCACGCGACCTCCCCCGACACCTGGCTGTTCGACCTCGGCAACACCCGGCTGAAATTCGCGCCGCTGAGCGACGACGGCCGCATCGGCGAGATCGCGGCCATCGCCCACGACGGCGATGCGCTGCCCGCGGGCTGGGATGCGGCGCTGCCGGCGCGCTTCGAAGCCGCCGCGCTGACCAGTGTGGCCGCGCCGGCGCTGCGCGTCGCCCTGCTCGATGCGCTGACCGCGCGCTGCGGGCGGATCTCGATCGCGCGCACGCTCGCCCGCTGCGGCGATCTGCGCATCGCCTACCCGCAGCCGGAGCAACTGGGCGCGGACCGCTTCCTGGCGATGCTCGGCGCGCGCGCACGCGGACCCAAGCCGTGGCTGGTGGTCGGCATCGGCACCGCGATCACGCTGGATCTGATCGACGCAGACGGCGGCCATCGCGGCGGCCGCATCGCGCCGGCGCCGGCGCTGATGCGCAGCGCCCTGCACGCGCGCGCTGCACAGTTGCCCGAACACGGCGGCGCCTGCGTCGCGTTCGCCGACAACACCCTCGACGCCCTGCGCAGCGGCTGCGACGGCGCCGCGCTGGCGCTGATCGAACGCGCACTGGCCGATGGTGAAGCGCTGCTCGGCGCGCCGCCCGCGCTGCTGCTGCACGGCGGCGGGGTCGGCGAGCTGGCGCCGCATCTGCCCACGGAGCACCTGCGCGCCGATGCGCTCGTGTTGGAAGGCCTCGGCGTCTGGGCGAGAATGCCCGGATGACGATGCGTGCGCTGATCGTGCTGCTGGCGGTGCTCAATCTGGGCGTGACCGCGTGGTGGCTGTTCCGTCCAGAACCCGCGCCGGTCGTGGCCGACGCCGCACCGCCGGCAGTGGCGCGCCTGCAGCTGGCGAGCGAGCGGCCGGACCTGCGCCCCGCGCCGGCGCCGCAGATCCCCGCACCCGACCCCGCGCCCGGCGACAACGCCGCGATCGAGCCGGCGGCGACCGAAACGGTGATCGAATCAGCCGCCGCCGAGCGCTGCGTCCGGCTCGGCCCGTTCGCCGACGCCGCCGCGCTCGACGCGGCGCGCACGGCCCTGGCCCCGCGGGCGCTGCGCCTGCGGCCGCGCGAGGAGCGCGAAGGCGGCGGTCGCGGCTGGCGCGTCTATCTGCCCGCCGCCGCCGACCGCGCGACCGCCGACGCCACCGCCGAACGCCTGCGCGGCGCCGGCTTCAGCGACCTGCTGGTGGTCGCCAATGGGGCCGAAGCCAACAGCATCGCCCTGGGCCGCTTCTCCAGCGAAACGCGGGCGCAGGCCCATGCCGCCGCGCTGCAGGCCGCCGGTTTCGCCGCCCGCGCCGAGGCCCTGGGCGAGGTCCGCACGACCCGCTGGCTCGATCTGGCGCTGGCCGCCGACACCGATCCCGCCGCCCTGCAGCGCAGCGTCGCGGCCGCGCGGTCGAGCAGGATCGACTGCGCCGGTCTGCGCTGAGCCGGCGGACCCGGCCGCGACCCGGCGCCCTGCCGGAGCGCCCTGCTGGAAGCGCCCTGCAAGAAACGCCCTGCTAGAATCGCGGCCTCATCGCCGGCATAGCTCAGTTGGTAGAGCAACCGCCTTGTAAGCGGTAGGTCGTCCGTTCGAGTCGGACTGTCGGCACCACTCTCCCGGATCCCGAACATGCAGCGCAGCTTCCCCCCCGTGTCCCTGATCGGCGTGCCCACCGACATCGGCGCCGGTCATCTCGGCGCGCGGATGGGGCCGGATGCCCTGCGCATCGCCGGGCTCGGCAGCGCCCTGGTCGCGCGCGGGGTCGACGTGATCGACCGCGGCAACCTCGCCGGCCCGGCCAATCCCTGGCTGCCGCCGGTGGACGGCTATCGCCATCTCGACGCGGTCGTGGCCTGGAACCGCGCGCTGATGGACGCGGTGGAGGCCGAACTGCGCACCGGGCGGCTGCCGATCGTGCTCGGCGGCGATCACTGCCTCGGCGTGGGCTCGATCACCGCGGTGGCCCGCCACTGCCGCGCCACCGGCAAGAAACTGCGCATCCTCTGGCTGGACGCGCACGCCGACTTCAACACCCACGAGGTCACGCCCTCGGGCAACCTGCACGGCATGCCGGTGGCCTGCCTCTGCGGCCTCGGCCCGGAACCGCTGGTGCGCCTCGGCGGCGACGCCCCGGCGATCCGCCCGGACCAGATCCGCCAGATCGGCATTCGTTCGGTCGACCAGGGCGAGAAGCGGCTGGTGAAGGATTACGGTCTCGACATCTACGACATGCGCTACATCGACGAGGTCGGGATGAAGCGGGCGATGGAAGAAGCGCTGGAAGACCTCGACGACGACACCCATCTGCACGTCAGTTTCGACGTCGACTTCCTCGACCCCAGCATCGCTCCCGGCGTCGGCACCACCGTTCCCGGCGGCCCCAACTATCGCGAAGCGCAGCTGGTGATGGAGATGATCGCCGACACCGGCCGCATGGGCTCGCTCGACATCGTCGAACTCAACCCCGCGCTCGACAGCCGCAACACCACCGCCGAAATCGCGGTGGACCTGGTGGAAAGCCTGTTCGGCAAATCGACGCTGATGCGGGATTGAGCCCACGACCGGTAGAGCGGCCTTCAGGCCGCTCGGCTGTCGATCGTCTGATGAAAAAGCAGCGGCCTGAAGGCCGCTCTACCCGGAACACAAGACGACATGGCCACCGAAGCTGGTCCCGTCCTCCGCATCTGCTATTTTGCGTTTTCACGATCCGCAGCCGGCGATCCGCCTGCGCCGTTCCCCATTCTCCGGAGCCGACCATGAGCATCCTGAATTTCATCAAGGGCGAACTGCTCGAGATCATCGAGTGGACCGACGACTCCCGCGACACCCTGTCGTATCGGTTCCCGGACGACGACAAGGAAATCAAGAACGGCGCGCAGCTGATCGTGCGCGAGTCGCAGCAGGTGCAGTTCGTCGCCGCCGGCAAGTACGCCGATCTGTTCGGCCCGGGCAAGCACACGCTCAGCACCGAGAACATCCCGATCCTGTCGACGATCCTCGGCTGGAAGTACGGCTTCAACTCGCCGTTCAAGTGCGACGT
>JBIJBH010000498.1:0-2785 GCA_044345315.1 Lysobacteraceae bacterium | reverse complement strand
ATCACGAACGACACACTGCCGCCGGCCGCAAGGCCGGCCGGCACGGTGCAGGTCACCGTCTGGCCCGCCGCGGTGCAGCCCGCAGGCAACGTACCGATGGTCAGGCCGACCGGGATCGTATCGGTGATCGTCGACACCGCGGTCGTCGCGGCATTGCCGGTGTTGCTGAGCTGGATCGTGTAACTCGCCGCCACGCCCACGGTCCACGGCGAAGCGCTCGCGGTCTTCAGCAGCGTCAGCTGCGGAGCGTTGACCGGCGTCGGGCCGGCGGTACTCGTGCAACGGGCGGCCGCCGGACAAAGCGGATCGCCGCCGCCGCTGATGCTGGCGGTGTTGGTCACGCTGGGCTGCGCCGCGAGCGTCGGCGTCACCGGGATCACGAACGAGGTGCTGCCGCCGCTCGCGGCCAGACCTGCCGCGATGGTGCAGGTCACGGTCTGACCCGCCGCGGTGCAGCCCGCCGGCAGCGTGCCGATGGTCAGGCCGGCCGGAATCGTGTCGGTGATGGTCGTGGGCGCGGTGGTCGCGGAGCCGCCGCTGTTGACGACCTGCAGGGTGTACGACGCGGGCACGCCGACGGTCCACGGGCTGGCGCTCGCGGTCTTGGTGATGGTCAGGACCGGCGGCCTCGCCGGCGGGTTGACGCAGGCGACGTTGTCGGCAGTGCTGGTCTCGACGCCCGCGGACCATTCGACCGAGTTGTACAGGCCCGAACCCGGGGTCGGCGTCGGCGAACACACCGGGCCGGAGACCGGATTCGAGAAGAAGAAGGTGATGCTGAGATTGTAGGTATGGGTGACGCCGGCGCCGATCGCGGTGCCCGAAGGCGCTAGGACGTAAGGGCCATCGCCCACCGCCGACCCGCCGGACGGCGCACCGGCGCCGCTGGTGGTCCAGGTCGCGCCGAGGATCGTCAGGTTCGACGAGAACACCGGGTTGTCGGTGACCGTGCCGTAGGTGCCGGGCGCGGTGCCGCTGTTGGTCGCGGTGACCGTGTAGGTGACGGTGTACTGGCCGCTGGCGTTCGGGCCGGTGACCGTGCCCGGGGTCTTGACGATGTTGTAGATCGGCCGATCGACCGCGGTGGTCACGCTGCTGGTGCAACGCGCGGCGGCCGGACAGGTGTCGTCGCCGCCGCCGCTGACGGTGGCGGTGTTGATCACGCTGGCCGCGGCGGCCGCGGTCGGGGTCACCGGAATGACGAAACTCGTGCTGCCGCCTGCGGCGAGGCCCGCGGGAACGGTGCAGGTCACGGTCTGGCCGGCCGCGGTGCAGCCCGCCGGCAGGGTGCCGATGGTCAGGCCGGTCGGGATGGTGTCGGTGATCGTGGCGGATGCGGTGGTCGCAGCGGTGCCGGTGTTGCTGACCTGCAGGGTGTAGCTGGCCGCGGTGCCGACGACGAAGTTCGCGGCGCTCGCGGTCTTCAGCATCGTCAGCTGCGGACGGTTGACGGTGGTGCCCGCGGTGGCCGTGTTGTTGCCGGCGCAGGTCACCGGCGAACCGGAGCAATCGGGGTCGGTGGTGCCGGTCGGGGGCACCACGGTCGCGGTGTTGGTGATGGTGGCCGCGGCCGCGCTGGTGACGGTGCAGGCGATGGTGAGCGTGGCGGTGCCGCCGTTGGGGATGGCGACGCCGGTCCAGGTGCCGGTGCCTGTGGCGCCCGACGCGATGGTGCCGACGGTGAAGGTGCCGGCCGAGGGGGTGAAGCTGCAGCCGGTCAGCCCGGCCGGGAGCGATTCGACGATCGAGAAGGTCGCGCTGTTGAGGATCGCGCTGGGGCCGTCATTGGTGACGGTCAGGGTGTAGGTGAGGATGCCGCCGACGACGACCGGATCGGGGCTGCCGGTCTTGGTCAGCCTGAGATTGGAGGTCCGGGTGATCGGATCGTTGTCGGTCGCCGAGTTGTTGGCGCTGTTGGGGTCGGTGACGGTCGCCGGCGGCGCCACGGTCGCGGAGTTCACGGCGTTCTGCGACCAGGCCTGCGGACTCGCGACCAGCGCGAGAGCGAAGACGAGGGCGGCCGCGAACGCGCGGCGCGAGTGTTCGACGATGCGGATCGGATTGGCCAGCACTGACACTTCCCCTTGGGTCGACCGCCACATTGCGGCCGCTACCCCTTGCCCTGGATTGGAGCGGAGCCGGTCACCGGCCGCCGCCGCCTGCGATGCACGCGCATGTCCCGCGGAACATGCGGATCACCGGAACCTCAAGAACCCGTCCCGCGACCGCTCCCCTAGAGCGGCGACGGACGACACCCCTGCGCATTCGAGACACGGGCAAGCAAGTTCCGCGCCAAGAATTTGATTTCACTGCAGAAAATCCAGCAAACGCCTGATTCCCCGGAGGATCAGGCCGCGCAAGCCTTGCCGATCCGGCCGGCGCAAGTCTGCTGATCAGGTCACTTTCTGTACTTTTCTGCCAACGGTGTCCCGCTTTGGATGACGAACTCGTTCATTTTTGACGGACCAGCCCCTGCCCACCGGCGTCCAGGATTGCCCCGAACGGGCGCCCAAGCCCCCGTCCCTGCTAGAATTTTCACTCTAACCTCGCCTCCGCCTCTCAGCCAAGCGGCCGCCGCCCCACGCCGGCACCGCCAGGGACGCCAGACCTCATGACCAGCCCCTCCGACCTCCGTGCGCCGGCCGGCGCCGCCGCGCTCGCCGACCCGGATTACACCCTCGAACACAAATTCACCCGCACCGAGGGGCGTATCTACCTGTCGGGCGTCCAGGCCCTGGTGCGACTGCCGCTGATGCAGCGTCTGCGCGACCAGGCCGCCGGCCTG
>JBIJBH010000497.1:0-2787 GCA_044345315.1 Lysobacteraceae bacterium | reverse complement strand
GATATCAATCTCTACAAGCTGTCCGAAGTCGATCGCGTCGCCGAGTCGGTGATGTCCGGCGCGCTCGATCTGGACGCCGGGTTCGCGGCCATGCGCGCGCTCGATCGCCCGGCCAGCCGGCTCTCGAAGCTGCTCACCGTGCTTGCCTTCGGTCTGGCCTCGGCCAGCGTCGCCGGCCTGCTGCGCCTGCCGTGGCTGGACATCTCGGTGGCCGGCTGCACCGGGCTGATCATCGGCATGCTCGAGGTCGCCACCACCCACCGTCCGCGATTGAAGGAAGCCAGCGAGGCGCTGTCGGCGATGATCGCCGGCGCGCTCGCGGTGCTGGTCGCCAGCCTGATCGCGCCGCTCAATCTCAACACCGTCATCATCTGCTCGCTGATCGTGCTGATGCCGGGCCTGACCCTGACCAACGCGGTCAACGAACTGACCAACCAGAATCTGGTCTCCGGCACCGCGCGCTTCGCCGGCGCGATGAGCACGATCCTCAAGCTCGCCATCGGGATGATGGTCGCGCTCACCGCGGCCGAACTGCTCGGCTTCGATCCGGACGCGCGCTACTCGCGGCCGCAGCCGGACTGGGTCGAGTGGGTCGCGCTGCTGCTGTGCACCTACGCGTTCGCGCTGTTGTTCCGCTGCCATCGCCGCGACTATCCGCTGGTGATGGCCGCCGCGGCCTGCGGCTATCTCATTTCCAGCACGGTCGGCGAAGCCTTCGGCAGCACCACAGGCGTGTTCCTCGCCGCGCTGGCGGTGACCGCCGCCGGCAATCTGTACGGCAAGTGGCGCAACCGCCCCGGCGCGCTGGTGCGGGTGCCCGGGATCATCATGCTGGTGCCCGGCAGCGCCAGTCTGCGCGGGCTGGTCACGATCCTGCAGCAGCAGGACGTGCAGGCCGGCCAGGACGCGGCGCTGACCGCGCTCAACATCCTGGTCGCGCTGATCGCCGGGCTGCTGTTCGGAAACATCCTGATTCCGACGCGGCGGAATCTGTAGGGCGGGTCTCAATGCTTTTGTGGGAGGCCCGGAAGGGCCGACGATTTGCAGAAAGACTGTCCGCAGCCCGTCGGCCCTTCCGGGCCTCCCACAAGAATCCGGTCGTTCCGGCACCTCAACCCAGCAGGCGCTGCAGCAGCGTCTCGCGATCCAGCGATTCGGCTTCGGCGGCGCGGCGGGCGCGGTATTCGAAGGTGCCGGCGGCGAGGCCCCGTTCGGACACCACCACGCGATGCGGGATGCCGATCAGTTCGATGTCGGCGAACATCGGGCCCGGGCGCAGGCCGCGGTCGTCGAGCACGGTGTCGACGCCGGCGGCTTCGAGTTCGTCGTGCAGCGCCTGCGCGGCCGCGGCGACGTTGGCGTCGTTCTTGGGATTGATGACGCAGATCGCGACCCGCCACGGCGCCATCGCCTCCGGCCAGACGATGCCGGCGTCGTCGTGGTTCTGTTCGATCGCCGCGGCGACGATCCGGCTCACGCCCACGCCGTAGCAGCCCATCGCCGGGGTCGTCGCCTTGCCCTGCGCGTCGAGCACGGTCATGCCCATCGCTTCGGAATACTTGCGGCCGAGCGCGAACACGTGGCCGACCTCGATGCCGCGCGCGATGCCGAGCGTGCCCTTGCCGTCGGGCGAGGGATCGCCGGCGATGACGTTGCGGATGTCGGCGACCAGATCGGGCTCGGGCAGGTCGCGGCCCCAGTTGACGCCCGCGAGGTGGTAGCCGGCCTCGTTGGCGCCGGTGACGAAGTCGCTCAGCGCGGCGACGCAGCGGTCGGCGATCACGCGGATGGCTTTCGCAGGCGCGACCGGGCCGAGGAAACCGGGCTCGCAGCCCAGATGCTCGCGGATCTCCGCTTCGGTCGCCATGCGGTACTCGGCGAGACCGGGAATCTTCGCCAACTTGATCTCGTTGACGACGTGGTCGCCGCGCACCAGCGCGAGCACGAACTGCGGCGCGCCCTCCGCGTCGACGCCCATGACCGCCACCGACTTCGCGGTGCGCGCCAGCGGAATGCCGAGCAGCGCGGCCACGTCTTCGCAGGTCTTCTGGGTCGGTGTCTCGATCTTGCGCATCGTCTCGCTCGCCGCGGCGCGTTCGCCCGGCGCCACCGCTTCGGCCAGTTCCACGTTCGCGGCGTAGTCCGAACCGTCCGAGAAGGCGATCGCATCCTCGCCCGAATCGGCCAGCACGTGGAATTCGTGCGAGGCGCTGCCGCCGATCGCGCCGGTGTCGGCGAACACCGCGCGGAACTTCAGCCCCAGCCGGGTGAAGATGCGGGCGTAGGTGTCGTACATGTTGCGGTATTCGGCGTGCAGCGAGTCGTCGTCGATGTGGAACGAATACGCGTCCTTCATCAGGAACTCGCGCGCGCGCATCACCCCGAAGCGCGGACGGATCTCGTCGCGGAATTTCCACTGAATGTTGTAGAAATTGATCGGCAGCTGCTTGTAGCTGCCGAGCTCCTGACGCGCGAAGTCGGTGATGACTTCCTCCGCGGTGGGGCCGTAGCAGTATTCGGCCTCCTTGCGGTCCTTGATCTTCAGCAACTGGCCGCCGAATTTCTCCCAGCGCCCGGTTTCCTCCCACAGCTCGCGCGGCTGGATGGTCGGCATCAGCAGTTCGATCGCGCCGGCGCGGTCCATTTCCTCGCGGACCGCGATCTCGACCTTGCGCAGCACGCGCAGGCCCAGCGGGCTCCAGGTGTAGAGGCCGGCGGCGAGCTTGCGCAGCATGCCGGCGCGCAGCATCAGCTTGTGGCTGACGACCTCGGCGTCGGCGGGGGTTT
>JBIJBH010000496.1:0-2807 GCA_044345315.1 Lysobacteraceae bacterium | reverse complement strand
CACAACGAGGCCGACGAACCCGCGGCGACCCAGCCGCTGATGTACCAGAACATCCGCAAGCGCAAGACCACCCGCGAACTGTACGCCGAACGTCTGGCCGCGGCCGGCGCGCTGCAGGCCGGCGAGGCCCAGGCGATGGTCGATGTCTATCGCCAGAAGCTCGACGACGGCGTGGTCACCACCGAACTGGCGCCGTCGAATCCCGACGCCTACGCCGTCGACTGGCGGCCGCTGCTCGCGGCCAAGCTCGGCGATGCGGTCGATACCCGCGTGCCGCGCGCGAAACTCGACGAACTCGCCCGGATCATCAACGAGATCCCCGACGACGCCACCCTGCATCCGCGCGTCGCCAAGATCTACGAAGACCGCCGGAAAATGTCCGCCGGCGAACTCGGCGGCGACTGGGGCTTCGCCGAGAACCTCGCCTACGCGACCCTGCTCGACGAGGGTTATCGCCTGCGTCTGGTCGGCCAGGACTGCGGTCGCGGCACCTTCTTCCACCGCCACGCGATCCTCCACGACCAGAAGACCGACGTCGACCATATCCCGCTGCGCCGGCTGGTCAGCAATCCCGAGGACGCGACCATCATCGACTCGCTGCTCAGCGAGGAAGCGGTGATGGCCTTCGAATACGGCTACGCCACCGCCGACCCGATGACGCTCGACGTGTGGGAAGCGCAGTTCGGCGATTTCGCCAACGGCGCGCAGGTGGTGATCGACCAGTTCCTCTCCTCCGGCGAGGCCAAGTGGGGCCGGCTGTGCGGGCTCGCGCTGTTCCTGCCGCACGGCTACGAAGGCCAGGGCCCCGAGCACAGTTCGGCGCGTCTGGAGCGCTTCCTGCAGTTGTGCGCGCTGGAGAACATGATCGTCTGCACCCCGACCACGCCGGCGCAGGCCTTCCACATGATCCGCCGGCAGATGCGCATGAAGACGCGCAAGCCGCTGGTGGTGATGACCCCGAAGTCGCTGCTGCGCCACAAGCTGGCGGTGTCGACCCTCGACGAACTGGCGAACGGCGAATTCAGGCATCTCATCGCCGACGACAGCGCCGATCCGAAGGCGGTCAAGCGGGTCGTGGTCTGCGGCGGCAAGGTCTACTACGACCTGCTGGAAGACGCGCAGAAGCGTGGCCAGACCGACGTCGCGATCGTGCGCATCGAGCAGTTGTATCCGTTCCCGCGCGCCGCGCTGGCCGCCGAACTGAAGCGCTATCCCAAGGCGCATCAGGTGGTGTGGTGTCAGGAGGAGCCGATGAACCAGGGCGCCTGGTACCAGATCCAGCATCATCTGCGCGCCTGCCTGCAGGACAAGCAGAGCCTGCACTACGCCGGCCGCGCGCGTTCGCCCTCGCCGGCCGCCGGTCACTTCAACGACCACGTCGAAGAGCAGCTGAAGCTGATCGCCGATGCTCTGGTCAATCCGCTCAACGGCGATCACGCCGATGAATGATCGCGCCGCGATGTCGGTGTCCGTGCCTCGCGCCGCGCTACGCGCGCTGCGGGGATGCGCGACCGCGGCGGCGCTGTTCCTGGCCACCGCGAGCGCCGGCGCGGCCGATCCCGACGCGGCGTCCGCCGATGCCGCCGCGGGCGGCATCGAGTGGCATCCGGCCGCAGTGACGGAAGCCGCGCGCGAGAAGATGATCGGCACCTGGTACGGCGACAGGCGCGAGCGCGACGAACGCATCCGCTGGGTGATCGCACGCAGCGTCGACGGCACTTATCGCATCGACTTCGAGGTCACGTCCGCCTCCGGCAGGATCGAACGGAATACGGAGCTCGGCATCTGGGGGATCCGTTACCCGATCTATTTCACTTCGGTGCAGGCCTTTGTCGAGGGCAGCACGACCTTTCCCGCCGATACGGGCGAACCATCGCTGTACGACGCCTACCGGGTGATCGAACTCGACGAAACGCGCTTCGTCTACGCCTCCTTTACCTCGGGCAACACCTTCGAGGTCCGGCGCGTCGCCGACGGTTTCAGGCTCGACACCGGAGCGCCGCGCCCGCCGCCGCCCCCGCCTCCAGCACCACCGCACAGCATCAAGCGGTGATCCGCGACCGAACAGCCAGGTCGCGATCACCTCTCTCCCGCACTCTTCACGCAGCCGCATTGTCCAGGACGCCAACATGGCCACCGAAATCAAGGTTCCCGTTCTTCCCGAATCCGTCTCCGACGCCGTCATCGCCACCTGGCACAAGAAGGTCGGCGACGCCGTGAAGCGCGACGAGAACATCGTCGATCTGGAAACCGACAAGGTGGTACTGGAAGTGCCCTCGACCGTCGACGGCGTGATCAGGGAACTGAAGTTCGCCGAAGGCGCGACCGTGACCAGCCAGCAGGTGATCGCGGTGATCGAGGAAGGCGTGGTGGCCGCACCGGCCGCGCCAGCCGCCGCCGGACCCGAGCAGGTGCAGCCGAAGGCCGACGCTGCCAAGGCCGCCGCCGCCGCGCCGGCCAGCACCAAGCCGGCTCCGGTCGGCGGTGAACTGCCCCCGGGCGCGCGCTTCGCTGCCGTCACCAGCGGCGTGAACCCCGCCGAAGTCCAGGGCACCGGCCGTCGCGGCGCGGTCACCAAGGAAGACATCGTCAACTACGCCAGCGGCAAGACCGCCGGCGTCGCTGGCGGCGCGCGCCCGGAAGAGCGCGTGCCGATGACCCGCATGCGCACCCGCATCGCCGAGCGCCTGATGCAGTCCAAGAACTCCATCGCCATGCTCACTTCGTTCAACGAAGTGAACCTGGGCAAGGTCATGGCGATGCGCAAGGAGCTGGGCGAACAGTTCGAGAAGACCAACGGCATCAAG
>JBIJBH010000494.1:0-2815 GCA_044345315.1 Lysobacteraceae bacterium | reverse complement strand
GAGCAGACGGCTGTGCAGATAGAACACGTCGCCCGGATACGCTTCGCGGCCCGGCGGACGGCGCAGCAGCAGCGAGATCTGGCGGTAGGCCACGGCCTGCTTCGACAGATCGTCGTAGATGATCAGCGCGTCTTCGCCGCGGTCGCGGAAGTACTCGCCCATGGTGCAGCCGGAGTAGGCGGCGATGTACTGCATCGCGGCCGACTCCGACGCCGAGGCGGCGACCACCGTGGTGTAGCCCATCGCGCCGTTGGCTTCGAGCTTGCGCACGATGTTGGCGATGGTCGAGTTCTTCTGACCGATCGCCACGTAGATGCATTTGATGCCGGAATGCTTCTGGTTGATGATCGCGTCGATCGCCAGCGCGGTCTTGCCGGTCTGACGGTCGCCGATGATCAGCTCGCGCTGGCCGCGGCCGATCGGGATCATCGAGTCGACCGACTTGTAGCCGGTCTGCACCGGCTGCGACACCGATTTGCGCGAGATCACGCCCGGAGCGATGCATTCGACCGGCGCGGTCAGCTTGGCTTCGATCGGGCCCTTGCCGTCGATCGGCTCGCCCAGCGCGTTGACCACGCGGCCGAGCATTTCCGGACCGATCGGCACCGACAGGATCTGGCCGGTGGTCTTGGCGGTGTCGCCCTCGCGCAGGTGCTCGTAGTCGCCGAGAACCACGGCGCCGACCGAGTCGCGCTCCAGGTTCAGCGCCAGCGCGGTGGTGTTGCCGGGCAGCTCGATCATTTCGCCCTGCATCACGTCGGCGAGACCGTGGATGCGCACGATGCCGTCGGACACCGAGGTGACGGTGCCTTCGTTGCGCGCTTCGGCGGCGAGCTTGACCTTTTCGATGCGGGTCTTGATCAGTTCGCTGATTTCGGACGGGTTGAGCTGGGAGGTAGCCATGGTTGTTTCCTGTGTAGGGTGGGCCTTGTGCCCACCATCACGAACCTTGAAAGGGTCGCAGTGGTTTGTTGTCTCAGCGGTGGGCTGAAGCCCACCCTACAATCGATCAATGCGCCAAAGCGGACTGCAGACGGGCGAGCTTGCCGCGGACCGAGCCGTCGATGACCACATCCCCGGCGTCGATCACGGCACCGCCGATCAGGGCCTCGTCGACCGCGGTCTCGAGCTCGACCTCGCGACCGAAGCGGCGCTTGAGCGCGGCGCGGATGGTCTCGAGTTCGGCGCCCGGCAGCGCGGCGGCCGAGGTCACCTTCGCCTTGACGATGCGTTCGGCGTCGGCGCGCAGCTCTTCGTACAGACCGGCGATTTCCGCGAGCAACGGCAGGCGCCGGTTGTCGGCGAGCAGGGCGAGGAATTCCGCGAACGACTGCGGCGCGCCCTCGGGCGCGAGCAGCGCGACCGCGTCGTCGCGACCGAGATGCGGATGGCCGAGCAGCGCATGCACGCGCGGGTCGGCCGCGACGCGAGCGGCGAAGCCGAGCGCGTCGGACCACTGGGCGGCGGCACCGGCCTCGCGCGCGATCGCATAAGCAGCGCGGGCGTAGGGGCGGGCCAGAGTAAGCGCTTGGCTCATCGGAGTCTCCGTGCCGTCAGAGCTGCGCGGCGAGTTCGTCGATCAGCGCCTTGTGGGCGTTGGCGTCGATCTCGCGCTTGAGCAGCTTCTCGGCGCCGCTGACCGCGAGCGCGGAGACCTGCTTGCGCAGATCTTCCTTGGCGCGGTTGGCGGCGGCGGCGATTTCGGCCTCGGCCAGCGCAACCTGCCGGTTGGCTTCGGCGACGGCGTCGTTCTTGGCCTGGTCGATGATCTGATTGGCGCGCTGATGCGCCTGCTCGATGATCTCGTTGGCCTTGGCGCGCGCGAGCTTCAGTTCCTCGGCGACCTTCTCTTCGGCCTGCGCGAGGTTCTTCTGCGCGTTGTCGGCCGCGGCCAGACCTTCGGCGATCTTCTGCTGGCGGTCTTCGATGGCCTTCATCAGCGGCGGCCAGATGAACTTCCAGCTGAACCAGATCAGGATCGCGAACGCGATCGCCTGGCCCAGGAAGGTTGCGTTGATTTGCATTGTCTTGCTCCGCGATTGGCGAACGGGCGTCGACGGGCGACGCACGGGCTTCCACCGCGCGGCCGCGGCCGCGCGGTGCAGGCGTGCCTGATCAGCCGCCGGTGACGGCGCTGAGCAGCGGGTTGGCGAACGCGAAGAACAGCGCGATCGCGAGGCCGATGATGAACGCCGCGTCGATCAGGCCGGCGAGCAGGAACATGCGGCCCGAGAGCATCGGGACCAGTTCCGGCTGACGGGCGGCCGACTCGAGGAACTTCGAGCCCATGATGCCGATGCCGATGCAGGCGCCGAGCGCGCCCAGACCGATGATGATGCCGATGGCCAGCGCGGTGTAACCCTGGATGGCGGCGATGAGAGCGGTAGCTTCCATGGTGATTCCTCTAGCGAATTGAAAAGGGTGGGACGAAACGGGAGAAGCGGCCGGACGCGGGTCAGTGCGCCTCGGTGGACATCGACAGGTAGACCACGGTCAGGATCATGAAGATGAAGGCCTGCAGCGTGATCACGAGAATGTGGAAGATCGACCAGGCGGCGCCGGCGGCGATCGCGCCGAGGAAGGCCAGCGCGCCGCCGGCCTTGGCGGCCATGCCGGCTTCCATCAGGAAGTGGCCACCGGCCGCGCCGAGCAGGGCGATCAGCAGGAACACCAGCTCGCCGGCGTACATGTTGCCGAACAGTCGCATCGCGAGGCTGACCGGCTTGGAGAGGTATTCGATGACGTTGAGGCCCAGGTTGAACGGTGCCAGCACCACCTTCATGCCCGTGCCGTCGGCGTGGAACGGGGCGGTGAG
>JBIJBH010000495.1:0-2815 GCA_044345315.1 Lysobacteraceae bacterium | reverse complement strand
GTAATCGACTTTTTCGCCTTTCTTCATTCCGACATCTGCTACAAGTTCGGGCGTAACCTCGAGCGGATCGAATGGGTTGTAGCCAAGAATCTGAATGAAAGGCATGACCATCGCATTCTTGGTCGCCTCCTCGGTTTGAACGATGTCTTTGGTGTTTGCAATTCTCGAAGAAAGCAAGCGCAATTGATCCACGAAATCCATGAGCACAACTCCCCTGTATGAACGCGGCCATGAGCCGCTCCATCATTCGGAAGGGCTCTCGATACAGAACGCCTATTCCTTTCCCGTCCTGGTGATGGAAATATGGCGGTAAATCGAGAGCCAAATCAAGTCTCGTGTCCGCTGACGTCTACATTCTTGTTTTGCCCGGCTCCATCGATCCAGGCCAGCGGCATTCGATCTTCTTGGAATGCTTTTGCTCAAACGGCAAACACGCGTTCACCACTCGAACAACTTGAAATAGATCGGCGATGTGCCGCGCTCCTCGTCGACGCGACCGTCGGCGTTGCGGTCGTAGAGGTAATAGGCCGGGCCGCGCCGCGGCTGCACCTTGAGCACGCGCAGCTGTCCGGCAACGCGGTATTCGGTGACCACATCGCCGTTGTCCATCGTGCGCACGGCGGACACCGCTTCGGGCGGGATGTCGGCCGGGGTGTCGGCGGCGTTGGGCCCACCGCTGGTGGCGCAGCCGGCGAGGATCAGCAGCAGCGGGGACAGCAGGACGGATGCGGGAGAGGACGGGAGGGTGCGCATGACGGGCTCCTGCGGCGGGGGAATTCCGATCATACGCCGGCGACGGCGCGCGGTCCGTGGCCGCGGTGGCGGTTCATGGACGCCGCGGGGGTAGAATCCGGCGATGCAGACACTCCTTCTGATCGACGGCTCCGCCTACCTGTTCCGCGCCTATCACGCCATGAAGGCGCAGGGACGCGAATTCACCGCACCCGACGGCTTCCCCACCGCCGCCCTGCACGTGGTGGTGCAGATGCTCAAGGCGCATCTGAAGGAAAAGCCCGAACATCTGGCCTTCGTGGTCGACGCCTCCGGCCCGACCTTCCGCGACGATCTCGATCCGGAGTACAAGGCCAACCGGCCGCCGATGCCCGACGACCTGCGCGCGCAGATCGAGCCGATGCTGGAAATCGTGCAGGCGCTGGGCATCCCGATGCTGCGCGTGCCCGGCGTGGAGGCGGACGACGTGATCGGCACCCTCGCGGTGCGCGGCGTGGACGCGGGCATGCACGTGGTGATTTCCACCGGCGACAAGGACTTCGCGCAGCTGGTGCGGGGCGCGAACGGCGGCCCGGGCATCGAACTCGTCAACACCATGACCGGTGGACGGATGGCCGACGACGCTGCGGTGATCGAGAAGTTCGGCGTGCGCGCCGATCAGGTGATCGATCTGCTGGCGCTGATGGGCGATGCGGTCGACAACATCCCCGGGGTCGAGAAGTGCGGCCCGAAGACCGCCGCAAAATGGCTGGGCGAGTACGGCACGCTGGAGAACGTGATCGCCAACGCGGATGCGATCAAGGGCAAGATCGGCGACAACCTGCGCGCGGTGCTCGATCGCCTGCCGCTGAACAAACGGTTGACCACGATCAAGACCGATGTCGCGCTGGACCAGGGCCCGAACGATCTGGCCCTGCGCGAGCGTCACGTCGAGGACCTGCGCCGGCTGTACGCCCGCTACGGTTTCAATCAGGCGCTGAAGGAACTCGGCGGCGGCGCGGGCGCCGATGCCGGCGACGCCGCGGCCGACCGCGCCAACCTGCGCAACACCGCCGCCGGCTATGCGCGTACCGCCACCGCGGCCGACGACGACCCGCCCGATCCCGCGCTGTCCGCACCGGGCGAGTACGAAACCGTCGCCACCCGGGCGCAGCTGGACGAGTGGATCGCGCGGCTGACACAGGCCGACGCATTCGCCTTCGACACCGAGACCGACGATCTCGACCCGATGCGCGCGAATCTGGTCGGGCTGAGTTTCTCGACCGCGCCGGGCAACGGCTGCTACATCCCGGTCGGCCACACCTATCCCGGCGCGCCGGCGCAGCTCGATCGCGACGCGGTGCTCGACGCCCTTCGCCCGCTGCTGGAAAGCCCCAAACACCGCAAGCTCGGCCAGCACGGCAAGTACGACATCCACATCCTGCGCCGGCACGGCGTCGAGGTCGACGGTTACGCCGACGACACCATGCTCGAGAGTTTCGTCTGGAATTCCAGCGCCACCCGCCACGACATGGATTCGCTGGCCAGGCGCTACCTCGGCTACGACACGATCAAGTTCGAGGACGTGGCCGGCAAGGGCGCGAAACAGATTCCGTTCTCGGAAGTCGCGATCGACGACGCCACCCGCTACGCCGCCGAGGACGCCGACATCACCCTGCGCCTGCATCGTGCGCTGTCGGCGAAGCTGGCGACCGAGCCGGCGCTGGAGAAGGTGTATCGCGAGATCGAGATCCCGCTGGTGCCGGTGCTGGCGCGGATGGAGGCCAACGGCATCCTGATCGACGCCGACGAACTGCGCCGGCAGAGCGCCGACCTGTCGCGGCGGATGCTCGCCGCGCAGCAGAAGGCGACCGAGCTGGCCGGACGCAGCTTCAATCTCGATTCGCCCAAGCAGCTGCAGGCGCTGCTGTTCGACGAACTGAAGCTGCCGGCGCTGGTGAAGACCCCGACCGGGCAGCCCTCGACCAACGAGGAGGCGCTGGAGGCGATCGCCGACCAGCACGAACTGCCGCGGATCATCCTCGAATACCGCGGTCTGGCGAAACTGCGCAGCACCTACACCGACAAACTCGCGGAGATGGTC
>JBIJBH010000492.1:0-2827 GCA_044345315.1 Lysobacteraceae bacterium | reverse complement strand
AGCTTCCACGCGCCGCGCCGCTTGCCGATCGCGTTCCAGGTCCAGACCGTGTCCGGCTGCACGTTGCCGGCGAATTTCGCCTGCGCCGTGATCGTGCCGTGGTGCGAGGACACTTCGATCCAGTCCTCGTCGGCGATGCCGTATTTCGCGCCGGTGCGCGGATGCAGATACAGCCAGTTGCGCGCGGTGATCTGGCGCAGCCAGGCGTTCTGCGACCCCCATGCGTGATACATGAACATCGGGCGCTGGGTGATGGCCGACAGCGGGAACGCCGCGCGGTCGGTCTGCGCCATCTCGAAGGGTTCGTACCACAGCGGCAGCGGGTCGAAGTACGTCGCGACCCGCTCGCGGTGCTCCGCGGGCGGCTGCCGCGCGCCGTGACCCTGCGCGGCGAGGCGGAAGGTCTGCAGCGTTTCCGAGTAGAGATGCAGCGGGATCGGGTCGGGCGAGGCGATGAAGCCGAAGCGGTGCGCCCACTGCAGATACTCGCGGTTCGCCATCTTGTAATAGCGCGCGGATTCCGGAATCGGCGCATGCCAGAAGCCGCCGTGTTCGATGTAGCGCTGCAATTGCTGCGGATTCGGCGCGCCCTTGCCCTCGCGGTCGCCGTGTTCGCCGCGCCAGCCGGCGAGCAGGCCGACGCCCGGCGCGCGTTCGTGACGGATCATGTAATCGGCGTAGTCGCGATACTTCGGCGTGCCGTCTTCTTCGGTCATGCCCGGCAGGCCGAGGCGCGCGCCGAGGTCGAGCAGCACCGACTGGAACCCGCGCACGTCGCGCGGACGTCCGTCGCCGTCGACCTGCGTCGCCGGATCGAACACCGGATGTCGGATCGCATCGGCGGCGCCGTCGGCGTCGGAGATCGGGCGATCGAGCAGGCTGATCGCGTCGAAGCGCTCCAGATAGGTCGTGTCCGGCAGCACCAGATCGGCGTAGGCCACCATCTCGCTGGCGTAGGCGTCGCTGTAGATGATCCGCGGGATGCGGTAGTCGCCGTTCGGGTCACGGTCGGTGAGCCAGTGCATGGTCTCGCGCGTGTTCATCGCCGAGTTCCAGCTCATGTTGGCCATGAACATCAGCAGCGTGTCGATCCGGTACGGGTCGCCGGCGTGCGCGTTGCGGATCACGGTGTGCAGCAGGCCGTGCGCGGCCAGCGGATAGGCCCAGGAGTAGGCGTGATCGATCCGTTTCGGCCGGCCGTCGGCGTCGATCACCAGATCCTCCGGGCCGTGCACGAATCCCAGAGGTGCGGCGTCGAGCGAGCCGTTGTCGCGCCGCGCCTTGCCGGGCCGGTTGGCCGGCGGCGCCGGCTTCGGAAACGGCGGCTGGTAGCGGAAACTGCCCGGCGCGTCCACCGCGCCCAGCAGCATCTGCAGCACATGCAGCGCGCGGCAGGTGTGGAAGCCGTTGCTGTGCGCGCTGATCCCGCGCATCGCGTGCATCGCCACCGGCCGGCCGACCATGCGGTCGTGTTCGCGACCCCAGGCGTCGGTCCAGCGGATCGGCAGTTCGAGATGGCTGTCGAACGCGGCCTGCGCGAGTTCGCGCGCGATGCGGCGGATCGTCTCGGCCGGAATGCCGCAGCGTTCGCTGACCGCTGCGGGCGTGTACTGCGGATCGAGGTAACGTTCGGCTAGCAGCTGGAACACCGGTACGGCGCGGCGGCCATCGGGCAGGGTGTATTCGCCGACCACGCGCGGCGCGATGCCGATCGCATCGGCGGGCGCGAAGCTTTCTCTCCCATCGGATGCGGGGTGCACGGCGCACAGCGGCTTGCCGTCGGCATCGCGCGCGAACAAGCCGTCGTCGGATCCGCCGGGATTGCGGATCACCAGCCAGTGCGCGTCGGCGTAGCGCACGAGGTAATCGAGATCGATCCGGTCGCTGCGCAGCAGCTCGTGGATCAGCGCGAACGCGAACAGGCCGTCGGTGCCGGGGCGGATGCCGATCCATTCGTCGGCGATCGCGCCGTAGCCGGTGCGCACCGGATTGACCGCGACGATCTTCGCGCCGCGCGCCTTGAGTTTGCCGAGGCCGAGCTTGATCGGATTCGAGTCGTGGTCCTCGGCCACGCCCCACAGCATCAGGTAGCGGGTGTGTTCCCAGTCCGGTTCGCCGAATTCCCAGAAACTGCCGCCGAGCGTGTACAGCCCGCCCGCGGCCATGTTCACCGAGCAGAAGCCGCCGTGCGCGGCGTAGTTGACGGTGCCGAACTGCTGCGCCCACCAGCCGGTGAGCGCCTGCGACTGGTCGCGGCCGGTGAAGAACGCGAGTTCGTCGGGATTGCGCTCGCGGATCGGCCGCAGCCAGTCGGTGGCGATGCGCATCGCCTCGTCCCATTCGATCTCGCGGAACTCGCCGCTGCCGCGTTCGCCGGTGCGCAGCAGCGGCTTGCGCAGCCGCGCTGGCGAGTAGTGCTGCATGATTCCGGCCGAGCCCTTGGCGCAGAGCACGCCCTTGTTGACCGGATGTTCGGGGTTGCCCTGGATGTAGCGGATCTGCCCGTCCTTGATCCAGACCCGGATGCCGCACCGGCACGCACACATGTAGCAGGTGGTGTGCTTGACCTCGTCGCCGGGCGAGGGCGAGAGGTTCGGGGTGGGTTCCTGCGGGCGACGCGCGGACATGGGGCTATTGTGCCTCCCCGACGGGTCGGCAGGCGAGAGTGGGCGTCGATGGTGCGCTAAGCTCTGAGGGCTTCCCGTGTTTTCTGATGAAATTCCGGGGTGTTGCGCTTGCACTGTCGTCCTTCAACCCGCGGCGGTTTTGATCTTGATCTGCCGGGGCCCCTGGTTGCGGCGGGATTCGCGGATCAGGCCCGAAGGGC
>JBIJBH010000491.1:0-2829 GCA_044345315.1 Lysobacteraceae bacterium | reverse complement strand
CTGCTCGGCACCCCGACCGGGGCCGGCCGGCTGTACGAGGTCGATGTGCGCCTGCGTCCCGACGGCGCCAAGGGCCTGCTGGTCTCGACCCGCGCCAGTTTCGAGGACTACCAGCGCCAGCGCGCCTGGACCTGGGAGCATCAGGCGCTGGTGCGGGCGCGCGCGATCGCCGGAGATGCGCCGCTGTGCGCCGCCTTCGAGGCCCTGCGCATGGAGATCCTGCGCCGCACACGCGACCCGGAGGCGCTGCGGACCGACGTCGCCGCGATGCGCGCGCGGATGCGCGCCGAGCTGGACCGCTCCGACGCCGCGCGCTTCGATCTCAAGCAGGGCGAGGGCGGCCTGGTCGATCTCGAATTCCTGCTGCAATACCTGACCCTGCGCGACGCCGCCCGGTATCCGGCGCTGGCCGAGCCCCGCGACACGCCGGGCTTGATCGCCGCGCTGCAGGCCGCCGGCGCGCTCGATGCGGATGCCGCCGGCCGTCTGCGCGCGGCGCACGCCGAGCTGGTCGCCGCCGGTCTGGCCTGCACCCTCGACCGGCGCGCGCGGATCGTCGCCGCCGACCCGTGTCTGGACGCGGCGCGCGCGGCGATCCGCGAGGCGGCGGGCGCGTTCGCCGCGGTCGAAAACGGGCCGCTCGCATCGGGCTCCGTCGCTGGAACTTGATCCGGATCGGGATTCTGTCGCCCGACCGGCGTATGCTCGGACTTGGGAGAGTCGTCCGGTCCGCCCCCTCACTCACGCAAGGAATCCGACATGTCGAAGAACCACTACCTCGAGACCGAAGAACTCGTCACCGACGCCAAGGCGGTGCTGGAGGACGTCGAACAGATGCTCGACGAAGCCGCCAGCGCCACCGGCGAGCGCGCGCAGGCGCTGCGCGCCCGCGCCGCCGAGGCCCTGGGTCGCGCCCGCCAGCGCCTGCATGACGCCCAGTCGGCGGTCGCCGCGAACGCCAAGGCCGCCGCGCGCGCGACCGACGATTTCGTGCACGAGCATCCCTGGGGCGCGATCGGCGTCGCCGCCGGCGTCGGTTTCCTGGTCGGGCTGCTGGTCTCGCGGCGCTGAGCGCCGCCCGCGGCACGGTCATGGCCTCGCCTTTCGCCAGCGTCCGCCGGCTCGCGTCGGCTGCGGTCGCGCTGCTGGTCGCACGCGCCGAGTTCGCCTCGCTCGAACTGGCGCAGACCCGCGAACAGCTGCTGCGCTGGGTCGTGCTCGCGCTGTTCGGCGCGGTGCTCGCCCTGCTCGCGCTGATCGCCGGTTCGGCGCTGCTCACGGTCGTGCTGTGGCCGCACTGGGGCTGGATCACGCTCGCGGTGCTGACCGCGATCTACGCCCTCGGCGCGCTGTGGCTGTTGCGCAGCCTGTCGAAGGAGGTCGCCGCGGCGCCGCCGGTGCTGGCGCAGACCCTGCGCGAACTGTCCGCCGACCGCGACGCCCTGCGTGCGGCCGCGCGCGGCGACGACGGAGACGGTCCATGAGCATCGACCCATGAACGAGCAACGACGCATGCGCGAACTGCGCATGGAAATGCTGCGGATGCGCGCCGAAGTCGAACGCGACGAGGCCGCCTCCGCGATGCGCGAACTGCGCGGCGGCGCCCGCCGCCTGCGCACCTTCGCCGGCGCCGCCGGCAGCGTGGGCGCCGCGCTGCGCGGCAAACGCGACTGGCCGGCGCTGATCGCCGGCGCGGTCAGCGGCCGACCCTGGCTCGCTGCCGCTGCGCTCGGCGCGGTGCGCGCGCTCAAGCGCAAGCCGCTGCTGGCCGGGGTCGCGATCGCCGCGCTCGTCGCCGGGCTGCGCTTCGCCAGACCATCCCGCGAGCGCACGCCGGACGTCTGATTCCGTCCTCGCTCGCGGCCGGCTCAGCCCAGCCGCTCGCGCACCAGCGCCGCCACCCGCGCGGTTTCGCGCAGCGGTTGCGCATCGAACGGCGCCAGGTGCGCGTCCATCGCCCGGATCCGGCCGCGCGCCAGCAGCGCATCGAGAAACCGTCGCGGCCGGCCGCGCACCCGCGCCGGGTCGAACACGAACACCGGCGCGTCGGTCGCGCAGGCTTCCGAGATCATGTTCACCGAATCCGGCGAACACACGATGCGATCGGCCCAGGCGAGCAGGCCGGGGTAGGGGTTGGCGCCGTCGCGCTCGCCGCGCCAGACCACGCCCGGCGTGTCGTCGTAGCGGTGCGCCAGCGCATCGATCAGTTCCTTCGGCGTGCGCCGCGAGGTCGTCAGCAGCACGCTGCCGCCTTCGCGCGCCAGCACCGCTTCGAGTTTCGCCGCCATCACCTCGAAGCCCATGCGGTCGAAGCGGGCATGCGCGCTCGTGCCGCCCAGCAGCATCGCGATCCGCGGCCGGGGCAGGGCGGCGAACGCGGTGAAGTCTTCGCGGGCTGTCGCCAGCCAGTCCGCGTCCACCGGATGCAGGCTCCCGAGCATCGGGATCACGTTGGCGCCGTGCAGATCGTCGTGTTCGGGCGCGATCACCAGGTCCCAGTGGCCCGGATCGATCCGCGGATCGAGAACCTGCACCGCGCGCGCGCCGCGTTCGCGCAGCAGCCGGGTGGCGAGCGCCGCCTGGCGGCCGCAGCCGATGGCGATCCGCGGCGGGGCCGCGAGCAGGGCGGCGAAGTCCGGCCCGAAGGCCCGCGTCGCGCCCGGCCAGCGCCGCGGCGCGGCCCAGCGCCAGGGCGCCTGCGGCCTCAGTTCGAAGGCCCGAGGCGTTGGCACTGCGGCGAGCGCCGCCGCTAGCGCCGTTGCCTGGCGCGCATTGCCGGCACGGCCATCGCTGATCGCGCAAATTTGTTTCGAATCGGCGTGGATTGCG
>JBIJBH010000490.1:0-2836 GCA_044345315.1 Lysobacteraceae bacterium | reverse complement strand
GCTCAGCGGATCGCCGTCCGGATCGCGGTCGTTCGCCAGCACCGGAATCAGGATCGCGGTGCGTCGCGTCGCGGCGCTGTCGTCGACGGCCAACGGCGGCCGGTTCGGCACCACGACCGTGATCCTCGCTTCGGCTTCGCGCACCGCGCTGCCGTAGCGGACGCGATAGCGGAAATCGTCGTTTCCGCCGAAGCCGGCCTCGGCGACGTAGGTGGCGACCGCGCCCGAGAGGGTCAGCGTGCCGTGGCGCGGCGCGCGCACGATCTCGTAGGCCAGCGCGCCGCCGTTGCCGATCGATCCCGGCAGCGCGACCGACACCGGCGTACCGGCCTCGGCGGAGATCGACAGCGGCGCCGCGCTCAGCGGCGCATAGGTCTGCAGCAGACGCACGCCGCCGGTGACCGACACCATCAGCAGCGAGCCGTCGCGCGACAGCCGCGTACGCCCCTGCACGAAGGCGCGATTGCCGTTGCCGGAGAACGTGTCCTCGGCATCGTGGCTGCCGATCGGGGCGAAGGTGTTCATGTCGTACACCCGGACCTCGGAACTGCCGGACCACGGAAAATACGCGATGCGTTCGACCGGATGATAGGCGACGCCCACCGGCTGCGGACCCGCGTACTCGCCGAGCGTCGCGACCTTGCGATAGCCCGCGTCGTAGACGAAGGTACCGCCGAACGTGGGGATCGCGAACTGGCCGCCGAGGCGATCGACGCCGATCTCGTAGTTGTACCAGGTGGTGCCGTCGGTGTAGCCGCGACGACGGACGATGCCGCCGGTGGGCAGATCGATCAGACCCCAGGGGCCGTCCGAAGCGTTCGATTCGGCAAAGGCCATCGTCTGGCCGTCGCCGCTGGGCGCGAGCATCGTCGCCTGGTTCACGCTCGCCAGCGTCGTCCATGCGGACGTCGCGGGGTCGAAACGACGCAGCCCGACCGTACCCGAGCCCCAGAAATCGTTGCTGGTGTAGAGCCTGCCGTCGGCGCCGTAGCGCACCGAGAAGGTCCCGCCTTCGTAGGTGCTCTGTTTGGCGAAGACGCGCTTCGACACGCTGAGGTCGTCGAGCGCGATCAGATGGACCCAGGCGCTGGCGCTGTCCGACACGTCGTCGGCCACCGCCAGCGTGGCGTTGTCGGCGGAAATGTCCAGACCGACCAGCGCGCCGCCGATCGCGATCGGCGGCAGAAACGCGCCGCTGGCGACGTGATAGCGCAGCACTTCGCCGCCGTGGGTGATGTAGACGAGACCGCGACTGTCGTCGTGGACCATGTCGACGCGCTGCGGCGCCGGGATCAGCGTGCCTTCGGCCGCGGCCGGGCCGACGAGCGCGACCGCGGCGAGCGCGAGCGCAAACGCCGCGGCGCGCCGCGGGATGTGGTGGATGTTCATGCGAGCTCCTGTCCTTGAGGATTGCGGGATCCGGATTCCTGCGGCGGGCCCCCTGCCCGATCGCGCCTGCTCCGGTCCGACAGCATGCGCCGACGGTCTCTCAGGCTCTGAGACTGTCCGCGACGCGATCCTCAGCCCTCAGCCGCGGGCCGATTCGATCCGGTCGCGGCCACCGACCCGGGCCGCGGACAGCGCGCTGTACGCGCACGGCAATACGTCGTCCTCGTCGCGATCCTGCGCGGCGAGCGCAGGGCAGAATCGCGGCATCGGCGCCCTGCCGTCCACGATCGCGATCTCGCTCACCCGGAATGCCGCACGCTGTCGGCGAGCAGCCGCTGATAGGTCGCCGGATGATGCTGATGCAGCGCCTGCGCGGCCCATGCGTGTTTGTCGAAGAAGTGGCGGTCGAACTGGCCGATCAGGGTCTGTCCGGCCTGCGCATGCGCATAACCGATGCCGGCGCGCGCCGCATCGTGGAACAGGTCGGCGACGATATCCTTCTCGGCGAAATCCCAGTGCAGCCCGTGCGGTACGTAGACCTGCTGCATGCCCGCGAAATCGCACCAGCAGAAGGGCGCGATGTCGAGGCTATTGTGGATCCGCCATTTGAAGCCCTGCGCGTTGGGCAGGATGCGGTTGAAATAGGTGTTGAAGCCGGTGCCGCCCGGGGTCAGACCCGCGAACGACCACAGCGCCATGTTGTTCACCGGCCCGCCGCCGTACAGCATCGCGTTGAGATAGGCGAACAGCACCGGCGTCAGCGTACCGCCGAGGCTGTGTCCAGTGACGTAGAGAAAACGCGGTTTGAGCGCGGCGAGGAATTCCACCATCGAGGTGTGGGTCGCCGGATCGCGCAGGCGGATCAGGTCGGACATGCCGTTGAAACTGCCCTGCGAGATCAGCGCATCGGCCGGCGCGTTCGGCGGCGAACCGGGCAAGGCACCGAAGGGTTTGGCCTTGTCGAGATCGAAATCCTGTTTCAGCCAACTGCTCAGGCTTTCGAAATTGGTGCCGCGGATGACCGCGAAATACTCGCCGGTCGCCTCGTCCCCGGCGATGAACGCACGGCTGTAGGAAATGCCGTCCCAGTGGTCCAGCTCCGCCGGCCCCCACACCACCTTCAATCCCGTCTGCTGCGCGACCTCGCCCGGAATCGCGGACATCTCGTCGTAGGAGATCGCGCACAGCGCGATCGACGTGGTCGGATACCAATCGTAGTTGCGACCGATCTGCTCGAAAACATCCATGCGCGTCTCCCCCGACGTCGAACTTGCTGTTGATAGGTCGGACCCGGCGCAGGGTACCGTCTGCCCCGCCACGATCACACCGTTGTTTCGGCCCAGTCTGCGCCCGCGCCGCGCTGTCGGTCAAATCACGACCCCAACCCTCGCCGGAGCGGCGTAGGTTGGAGTCAGCGCAGCGCAACTCCACCATCGCAGGATCGCAG
>JBIJBH010000489.1:0-2837 GCA_044345315.1 Lysobacteraceae bacterium | reverse complement strand
ATGTGCATCCGCACATCGCGCGATAGTGCGGACTGTCACGCGATCTGCACATGCATGGACAGGAGCCGCACGATGACGCACCGGATCCGCACCGCCGCCCTGCTGCTCGCCGCCGTGTTCGGCCTGGCCCTGGGCGGCACCCCGCCGACCGCGCAGGCCGCGGTCAACGCCTACGACCTCGGCGCCCGCTACGACGCGACGATGACCAACCTGCGCTTCCGGGTGTATTCCTCGCGCGCCTCCCGGATCGAGGTCTGGCTGTATTCGGCGCCGACCGGCGTGCAGGAATCCGCGCGCTACGTGCTGACGAAGAACACGACCACCCAGAACTGGGAGGTCAACATCCCCACCGCGACCATCCGCAACACTCACGGCATCACCGGCACCGTCTACTACGGCTATCGCGCCTGGGGCCCGAACTGGCCCTACAGCACGGCCTGGACCAAGGGCAGCGGCACCGGCTTCGTCACCGATGTCGACGCCGCCGGCAATCGCTTCAATCCGAACAAGCTGCTGATCGACCCCTACGCCCGCGAGATAAGCCACGACCCGATCACCCCCGGCTGCACCGACGGCACGATCTACGCCTCCGGCGCCCAGCATCGCAACAAGGACAGCGGCGCCTGCGCCAGCAAGAGCATCGCGCTGGGCCCGATCACCACGTCCATCGGCACCAAACCGACTCGCCCGCTGAAGGACGAGATCGTCTACGAAGTGCATGTGCGCGGGCTGACGATGAACGACACGTCGATCCCGCTGTTCCAGCGCGGCACCTACGCAGGCGCGGCGCAGAAAGCGGCGCATCTGGCTTCGCTGGGGATCACCGCGATCGAATTCCTGCCGGTGCAGGAGACCCAGAACGACCAGAACGAACTGACCGCGAATTCCACCGACGGCGACAACTACTGGGGGTACATGACCCTCAACTATTTCGCGCCGGATCGCCGCTATTCCTCCGACAAGACCCCCGGCGGCCCGACCCGCGAATGGCGCGCGATGGTCAAGGCCTTCCACGACGCCGGGATCAAGGTCTACGTCGACGTGGTCTACAACCACACCGGCGAAGGCAGCGCCTGGGGCGGCACCGACGGGCTGACGGTCTACAACATCCAGTCCTGGCGCGGGCTCGACAACCCGACCTATTACTCGCTCACCGCCAACTTCCAGTATCCGTGGGACAACACCGGCGTCGGCGGCAACTACAACACCCGCCACCCGATCGCGCAGAACCTCATCGTCGATTCGCTTGCCTACTGGCGCGACGCGCTGGGCGTGGACGGCTTCCGCTTCGATCTGGCCTCGGTGCTGGGCAACACCTGTCAGCACGGCTGCTTCAACTTCGACAAGATGGATCCGAACAACGCGCTCAACCGGATCGTCAACGAGCTGCCGCCGCGGCCCGACGCCGGCGGCAGCGGGCTCGATCTGATCGCGGAACCCTGGGCGATCGGCGGCAATTCCTATCAGGTCGGCGGTTTCCCCACGGGCTGGGCCGAGTGGAACGGCAAGTTCCGCGACGACCTGCGCAAGAAGCAGAACAAGCTCGGCGTCGACATCGTCACCACCGGCACCCTCGCCAGCCGCTTCGCCGGCTCGTCCGACCTCTACGGCGACGACGGCCGCAAGCCCTGGCATTCGATCAATTTCATGGTCGCGCACGACGGCTTCACGCTGAACGACCTCTACGCCTACAACAGCAAGCAGAACAACCAGCCCTGGCCCTACGGGCCTTCCGACGGCGGCGAGGACAACAACCACAGTTGGAACCAGGGCGGGATCGTCGTCGACCAGCGCCGCGCCGCGCGCACCGGCATGGCCTTCACCCTGCTCAGCGCCGGCGTGCCGATGTTCAACGGCGGCGACGAAGCCCTGCGCACGCAGTTCGGCAACAACAACGTCTACAACCTCGACTCGCCGGCGAACTGGCTGTACTGGACGCGCAGCACGATCGAAGCCGATTTCGAAACCTTCACCCGCCGCCTGATCGCCTTCCGCAAGGCGCATCCCGCGCTGCGCCCGCTGAATTTCTACTCCGCCGGCGACACCAACGGCAACGTCATGGAGCAGTTGCGCTGGTTCAAACCCGACGGCGGCGTCGCCGACGCGGCCTACTTCAACAACAGCAGCAACCACGCCATCGCCTGGCGCATCGACGGCAGCGAATTCGGCGGCGCCGGCCAACCGATCTACATCGCCTACAACGGCTGGTCCGGCAACGTGAACTTCACCCTGCCCTGGCCCGGCACCGGCAAACAGTGGTACCGCGTCACCGACACCGCGACCTGGAACGAAGGCCCGAACACGGTCGCCCTGCCGGGCTCGGAGGCCTACATCGGCGGCGAGTGGACGGTGTACGGACTGCAGGCGCGGTCGCTGTTGGTGTTGATCGCCAAGTGATGCGCTGACCCGGCAGAGCGGGCTCCGGTAGAGCGGGCTGACCAGCCATTCGGCTGTTGAAAACCAGCCCGCTGCCCTTCTTCGCGGGTGAGGTGGTGTACCTGCGCCACATCACGTTGTCATCCCGAACCGCAGGTGAGGGACCTGTTTTTTGGGGCAATTTACGTCGTCTCACGATGAAGCTTCGGACTCGCTGAAAGCAGGCGGCGCTCACGACGCGATCTGATCGGAGGCTTCCGGGAAAGCCCGGAATCTTTTCCGCGCTGGTGCGCGGGTCACTTTCTTTTCGAAAAGAAAGTGACCAAAGAAAACACTCACGTCCAATTCAAATCTGCCAACTGATCTTTGGTCAGGATTTTTCGACAAGACATCCTTGTCTTGTCGAAAAACGGCAGACATCCTGTCTGCCGCCCTCGGGGTCTCCGATTGCGGATGGCACG
>JBIJBH010000488.1:0-2848 GCA_044345315.1 Lysobacteraceae bacterium | reverse complement strand
CACCACACGCAGACGCCTCAGATCGTCATACGAAACGGCGCTAGCGAAGTGGCGAATGAGACGAAACAACATCACCTTGGTTTCACGTCGCGCCATCTCTGCAATTTGTCGCTCTGAGTATACTGTTCTGCGACTAACGATTTGCGCAATCTCGTCAGCAGACGTTGAGCACACATAACTCTCCACAACACCCATGGTCGTGACCGCGCGCAGATCGCGGCTACGATAGAAGAGCACGACGTCGCCGGGGCGAGGCTGTCTACTGACTGCATGGCATAAGTATGCGAGCTTGATCGCATTGCCTACGTGGCGCTTCGGATGACCTTCCGGCAGCGCGTGCCCAGGATTATCGTAATCGGGGAACAAGATGTCATGGAAGTTTGGCTGAATCGGAATAAGAAACTTCTGCACCACCTCGCCGCTCATGTGGTGCGGGTAGAATCGGCGAAGATACTCAAATGGGTCCATCTCGATCGCTGGCGGCTGAACCGGGTGATCTTTTACGTAAACGCCATCGCCATTATGGAACCCAGCATGGCGAAACCCGAAATCCTCGACTAACGCTATGAGTTGCTTTTGCCGATCGTCATTTGCAGTCAGAAAAATGTGTTCGCACCTAAGGTCAGATGCATACTGAAACGCGGCACGAAAGAACAGCTCACCAACCTTGCGGCCCCGCACTTGCTCACCGACCTTAAACGTACAAAGCTTCAATGAACTTCCCGCAAGTCTGTCGCCTTGATCGTTGATCGGTTCGTCAGTTTGAATCGCATAGATGCATAGCGCAGCGATGCTGTCTCCGGCATTCTCACGATATATCCATGCACGCCTTCCTTCTTGTGCCTTACGGCGAAACCAATCGTCGAACCCCGCATAGCCTTCTCGCAGACTATCGAAAAATGCGTCCTGCAACTGATGGGTGAGCGTGTGCAACTCCACATCGTCGATAAAAGGAAGCGTAACTTGGCCCGGCTCATGAAGTCGGCGCATCCAATCTTGGGCCGACTGGATAAAATATACACGGTCGCTCAACCCCCGTTCGCGGGCTTTCCTATGCAAACCCTGATCTTCGGTGACGAGCGCATGGGCGGCATCGCGATGCAACGCATAGAGAATGTCGTTATCGCAGGCATCATTGGCCGATGTCTGCGGAGTGCTCCATGGGCACGCAGGCCCAGGCTGCAGCTCCGTATACTGACGAAGCCGATCCAATGTTCTGGTACGCCGGGCGACATCTGGGTCGCGCCCGATGTCTTCTAGGGAAGCAGGGTGGAATAGAAGTTGGTGTCCGTAAGCATTGCACAGCCGCACAAAATCCGTGAGGCTCGGCTGCAGGACTGCCATAGAATCCTGAAGAGGAATCAGGATATTGGTGTCGAGGAGAAATCTAAGGCGCAATGGCAATCACCTTGAATGTCCGTTTCTAGGTTCGGTGAGATAGTCTGGCGACGTCACCTCTACGTCCGCAGATCTTATCTCAGGCACGAACGTCGGCAGAAGAATGGGACACCCACTTTTGTTCCAAGTGAATGAGAAGACCGGGACACCGGTCAAGAACAGGGGAGCATCCGGAAGCCAAGGGCGTCCATCCGCTGACGCCCCCGGGGAACCCCGGTGGCGGAGGGGCCGGAGGCGCGTCAGAGGCCTCAGAGTCGGCGCTTTGGGCGGTTCTGGCGGCTGAACCGGCGGAGGAGACGCGGGGCGCCGGCGCGGGGGTAGAATGCGGCCAACCCCTGACCGGAGCCCGTCCATGTCTGCCGTGTTCAAGCAAGAGGCGCACAAGTTGATCGACAGCCTGCCGGAGACGGCGGGGTGGCCCGAGTTGATCTACGAAGCGGCACTGCATCGCGCGATTGATCGCGGCATGGCGGAGGCGGATGCCGGGCAGTTGATCTCGGCCGAAGCGCTGTTGAAAGAGTTCACGCTGTCCGAATGAATGTCTTCTGGACGCCGGATGCGAAACGCCGGCTGCGGGAAATCGAAGCGCACATCGCCAAGGACTCGCCCAGTGCGGCCCGTGAAATCACGGTCCGACTCATCCGTAGATCATTGGAACTGGAACAGCCGCCGTTGCTCGGCAAGCGGCTGCCGCAGTACGCGGATGCGGATCTGCGCGAGCTGCTGGAGCGACCCTATCGGCTGATTTACCGCGTCCGGCAAGACCGCATCGAAATCCTCACGGTGATGCACTATCGGCAACTGCTGCCGAGCGACCTGGACGGTCTGCGCAGCTGAGCTGCGCTGCAGCCGACGCACGGGCGGACATCTGAAAGTCCACCCAACAAAAAACCCCGAATCGCTTCGGGGTTTTCGACGGCAGCGGGGGCGTTGCCGGATTCTGATTTGGTCGTGCCTGAGCAACCGGCATCCAAACTCGCTCTCATGCGGGATCGCAGCGTAGCGTACCCCGGCGCGGCTGTTATCCAGCGAAAGCCGCCTGTTGCCCCTGCCCTACTTCCGGCCGCCCTTCCTCATCCGAGGCGGCGCAGGCGTCGTGCCGAGCGCCGCACGTTGGTCATCCCACAGCACCGGCGGATTGATCAGCAGCGCGCTGAGCCGGACCCCGTCCGGCAGGGCGTCTTCCAGGATCGCGGCCACGATGTCCGGTGCCAGCAAGGTCAGGTTGAGGTGCTTGGCGACGTAGCTGTGGTCGGCGCCGTCGCGCTGCGCGATCTCACGAAGCGACGAGACCTCACCCGCTTCCAGCTTCCGCAGCCAGCGGTGGCCACGGGCCAGCGCCAATTGCAGCGGCGTGGCGCCGGTTCGAGTCCGTTCACCGGATTGGCACCCGGAACCGCTGACGGCGACCACCCGCCGACCGCTGCGCTGCCGCAGGGTGATCGGGACG
>JBIJBH010000077.1:0-10773 GCA_044345315.1 Lysobacteraceae bacterium | reverse complement strand
AACGGTTCGGGCAAGTCCACGCTGCTGCAGATCGTCTGCGGCACGCTCGCGCCGAGCCACGGCAGCGTCGGCACTTCGGGCCGGGTCGGCGCGCTGCTCGAACTGGGCAGCGGCTTCAATCCGGAATTCACCGGGCGCGAGAACGTCTACATGAACGGCGCGATCCTCGGCATGGACAGGGCCGAGGTCGACGCGAAGTTCGATGCGATCGCCGCGTTCGCCGACATCGGCGATTTCATCGACCAGCCGGTCAAGACCTATTCCAGCGGCATGTACGTGCGCCTGGCGTTCGCGGTGATCGCGCACGCCGACGCCGACGTGCTCGTCGTCGACGAGGCGCTGTCGGTCGGCGACGTGTTCTTCAGCCAGAAGTGCATGCGCTTCCTGCGCGAGTTCCAGAAACACGGCACGGTGCTGTTCGTCAGCCACAGCGCCGGCGCGGTCACCAACCTGTGCGATCGCGCGCTGTGGCTGGACGGCGGGCGGCTGGTGATGGACGGCCCGGCCAAGGAGGTCTGCGAGGCGTATCACGCCAGCACCTACGGGGTCGCGCCGCCTGCCGTCGCCACCGAAGCGCGGCCGGCATCGGTCGCGGTCGCGGCGGTTGCGGGCGACGATGCCGACGACGCCGGTCTCGACGCGAGCCGGATGCGGGTGTTCGCCTTCGATCCGGACCGCGCGGGTTTCGGCGATGGCCGGGTCGAGGTGCGCGCGGTGCGCTGCGAGGACCCGGCCGGCCGCACCCTGCTGCAGGTGTCCGGCGGCGAGGTGGTGCGTCTGGTGGTGGAGGCCGAAGCGCGCGCGCCGGTCGACAGCGCGATCGTCGGCTTCTTCCTCAAGGACCACCTCGGCCAGCGATTGTTCGGCAGGAACACCTGGCGCGAGGGCGAGCCTCCGGTCGCGGTCGCCGCCGGCCGGCCCCTGCGCGCGGTGTTCGAATTCCGCATGCCGTATCTGCCCCGCGGCAGCTACACCGTCGATGTCGCGGTCGCCGACGGCACCCACCACGCCCATGTGCAGACTGCCTGGATCTTCGATGCGCTGGTCCTGGAGTCGGTGTCCAGCACCGTGTCCACCGGGCTGGTCGGTATTCCGTTCCGTGCGGTCACGCTGGACGCCGGCGGCTGAACCGGCACGACGCACACGTTCACGAGAGGCCTTCCCTTGCACGTCAGCTCCTACGAACACATGCAGCGACTGGTGGCGGCGCGGCTCGACCGCGAGGCGCCGCTGCACGCGGTCGACATCGGTTCCTACGACGTCAACGGCACCTATCGCACGCTGTTCGACAGCCCGAAGTGGCGCTACACCGGCATCGATCTGGAGGCCGGCCCCGGTGTCGACGTGGTGCTGACCTCGCCCTACCGCCTGCCGCTGCCGACCGCGAGCGCCGACGTGGTGCTGTCCGGGCAGGCGTTCGAGCACATCGAGTTCTTCTGGCTGACCTGGCTGGAGATGCTGCGCGTGCTCAGGCCGGGCGGGCTGATCTTCCTGATCGCGCCTTCGCGCGGCCCGGAGCATCGCTACCCGCAGGACTGCTGGCGGTTCTATCCCGACGGCTATCGCGCGCTGGCGAAGTTCGGCGGCTGCGAACTGCTGGAAGTCTCCACCGACTGGGAGCCGCATCCGGAGGAGTGGAGCGCGCCGTGGGGCGACACCGTCGGCGTGTTCCGCGGGCACGGGCTCGGCCTGCGCCGTCGCCTCGGGCTCGCGCTGATGCGCCGTCTGTTCGCGCAGACCGGAGCGCGCGCATGAGCGCAGGTCCGTCGCTGCGGTTGAACGGGGCGATGTCACTGATGCCGGCGCGGCTGCCGCCGAGCGCCTGGACCGGCCATCTGCCGTTCGCGTTCTGGGTGATCGAGGAGGCGCGGCCGCGCACGCTGGTCGAACTCGGCAGCCATCACGGCGCGTCGTATCTCGGTTTCTGCCAGGCGGTGCGCCACTGCGGGCTCGACACCCGCTGCTGGGCAGTCGACACCTGGGGCGGCGACGAACACGCCGGCCTCTACGGCGAGGAGGTCTACGCCACGCTCAACGCCTTCAACGCGCG
Organism: Lysobacteraceae bacterium; assembly: GCA_044345315.1. Lineage (GTDB taxonomy): Bacteria > Pseudomonadota > Gammaproteobacteria > Xanthomonadales > Xanthomonadaceae > Lysobacter_I. The sequence continues at coordinate 8,723 of JBIJBH010000077.1, read as the reverse complement.
CGATTACGGCGACTTCTCGACCCTGCTGCGGATGCGCTTCGACGAGGCGCTGGCGCATTTCGCGGACGGCAGCATCGATCTGCTGCACATCGACGGCCTGCACACCTACGAGGCGGTGCGCCACGATTTCGAAAGCTGGCTGCCCAAGCTGTCCGAGCGCGCAGTGGTGCTGTTCCACGACACCATGGTGCGCGAGCGCGATTTCGGCGTGTGGAAGCTCTGGGCGGAGCTGTCGGCGCGCTACCCGGCGTTCGAGTTCGGCCACAGTCACGGGCTCGGTGTGCTGCTGGTGGGACGCGAAGCGCCGGCCTCGCTGCGCGCGCTGGCCGCGCTCTCGGGCACGCCCGAGGGCGTGACCGCGTCGCGTCTGTTCGCGGCGCTCGGCGCGCGCCTGTACGGCGACATGGACGAGGCGCTGCGCGCGCAGCTGCGCGATGTCGAGGCCCGGCTGGCGCTGGCGACCGGGCCGCTGGACGCGGCGTTGGAGGGGCGCCTCGCCGAACTGCGCGCCGAAATCGAACAGGCGTGGCGTCACCGCGTGGCCGATGCCCGCGACGAGGCCGCGACCGAGTGGTCGCAGCGCGTGGTCGACGCGCGCGCCGAGGTGGCGCGCACGCTCGCGCATCATGTGCACGCGATGCGCGAGGACGTGCGCGCCGAATGGGCGGCGGAGGTCGATGCGCTCCGCGAGGAACTCGACCGCGGCCGAGAGGCGCTCGCGGCCTCCGAGGCCGCGCGCGTGCAGGCCGCGTCCGAAGCCGCCGCACGCGTCGCCGCGCTGGAGCGCGCGCTGGCCGAAGCGCAGCAGGCGCATGTCGACACGCAGACGCAGGCGGAGCAGGCGCGACAGGCCCGTGAGGCCGCGGACGCCGAGGCTGCGCAGGCCATGGCCGCGCTACGCGCCGAACTCGCGCAGGCGCAGGAGGCCGGCGAGGCATCGCGGGCGCGCTGTCGTGCGCTCGAGGCCCGGATCGCCGAGATCGAGGCCTCGACCAGTTGGCGCGCGACCGCGCCGCTGCGCCGGCTGTCGGGCGCCCTGCGCGGTCGACGCGATGGTTGAATCGATGGACGCGCGCGACCCGCGGGACGACGATCCGGCGCGCGCCCGCGTGACGCTGCCGGCTTCGTCGCCGCCGCTCGCCGTGCGCGCGCCGGCGGTGGCGTCGCTGCCGAAGGTGGCGCTGCTCTCGCACGATGCCCGCGCCCACGGCGCGCAGTATCTGGCGCTGAACATCGTCCGCGAGCTGGTCGCGCTGGGCGTGGAAGTGCAGGTGGTGCTGCAGGACGGCGGCTGGCTGCGGCCGCGGTTCGAAGCGCTGGCGCCGACGCACTGTCTGGCCGGGCTGGACGACGCCGGCATCGCCGCCGTCGCACAGGACCTGCGCGACAGCGGCGTCGAGGTGCTGTACGCGAATACCGCGGTCGCCGGGCGCGTGATCCGCGGCTTCCGTGCGGCCGGACTGCGCGTGATCGGCCTGGTGCATGAATTGCCGGGGCTGGTGGCCTATTACGGGCTGCAGTCGGCGCTCGAAGCGCTGGTGGATGCGAGCGAACGCGTGGTGGTGGCCTCGCGTGCGGTGCGCGAGGGGCTGGCCGCGATGTTGCCCGGACGCGTGCTCGATCACATCGTGCAGCGGCCGCAGGGCCTGTACGCGCGCAACCGCTACCGCTGCGACCCCGACCCCAGCGCGCCGCGCGTGGCGCTGCGCGATCGACTCGGCATCCCGCACCACGCCGCGGTGGTCGCGACCGTGGGCTACGCCGATGCGCGCAAGGGCGCCGATCTGTGGGCGCGCGCCGCGGCGATCGCCTGTCGCCGCCGCGCCGATCTGAATTTCGTGTGGGTGGGGCATCGCGATCCGTCGCTGGCGTCGGTCATCGACGCTCTGCTGCGCGACGCCGGCGTCGGCGATCGGGTGCATTTCATCGGCGTGGACTTCGACACCGACGATGTCTACGCCGGCGCCGACGCCTATGCGCTGCCCTCGCGCGAAGACCCGTTCCCGTCGGTGCTGCTGGAAAGCCTGTCGGTGGGCACGCCGGCGGTCGCGTTCGCCGGCACCGGCGGCGGCGCCGAGCTGCTGGCGGACGCGGGCGGCGTGCTGGCGCCCGCGTTCGACGTCGCCGCGTTCGCCGATGCCCTGCTCGCGGTGGTCAACGATCCCGCGCGTCGCGACGCGCTGGGCGCCGCCGGGCGCGCGCGGATCGAACGCGATCACGGCTTCCGCGAGTATGTGCTCGACCTGCTGGCGATCGCCGGCGGCGACCTGCCGCGCATCGACGCGGTCGTGCCCAACTACAACCATGCGCGCCATCTCGCCGAGCGGGTCGCGTCGATCGAAGCGCAGACGCTGCCGGTCTCGCGCGTCGTGCTGCTCGACGATGCTTCGCGCGATGCCAGCGCCGGCGTGCTGCAGGTCATCGGCCAGTACTGCGAGCCCGCGCCGCTGCTGCTGCGCCGACGCGAGAACAGCGGTTCGCCGTTCCTGCAGTGGCGCGAGGGCGTGCGCCGCGCACGCGGCGAGTTCGTCTGGATCGCCGAGGCCGACGATGTCGCCGAGCCGGGGCTGCTGGCGTCGCTGGCCGAGGCCATGCGCCGCGATTCCGGCATCGTGCTCGCCTACGCGCAGTCGTGCCGCATCGATCGCGACGGGCGGGTGCTCGCGCCGGACTATCTGGGCTGGACCGACGACCTCGACGCCGCGCGCTGGCGCGCGCCGTACACCGTGCAGGGATGGATGGAGATCGCGCGCGCGCTCGCGGTGAAGAACACGATTCCCAACGTCAGCGCGGTGCTGTTCCGGCGCGACGCGCTGCAGGCGGTGCTGGAGGAGCGGATGGCGGAGATCGCGGATCTGCGCATCGCCGGCGACTGGGCCACGTACCTGCATCTCGCGTGCATGGGCCGCATCCATTTCGAGCCGGCGGTGGGCAACCGCCATCGGCATCACCCGCGTGCGGTGACGTCGCGCATCGAGCCGCAGCGCCATTACGACGAAGTGGTCGCGATGCAGCGGCTCGCCGCGTCGCTGGTGCCGCTGGACGACGCCGTGCGCGCCCGCGCCGAGGCGCATCTGGCGTGGCTGCGCGGCCACCTCCGGCTGGGGGAGGGCTGAGCGATGGCGATCCTGCTGCTCGGCGGCAACGGATTCATCGGCAGCGGCCTCGCCGAGGCGCTGCGCGACGCCGGCGAGCGCGTGGTCGTGCTCGATGCGCGCGCGCCGCGCGCGGATGTCGACTGGCACGGCATCGAATACCGCCGTGCCGATCCGTTCGCGGCGGACGCGATCGACGCGGCGCTGGCCGGCTGCGAGGTTGTGGTCCATCTCGCCAGCTCCACCACGCCCGCGAGCGCCGACGCCGACCCCGTGGCCGACGCCGAGGCGAATCTGATCGGCACGTTGCGCCTGCTCGAAGTGATGCGCAGGCGCGGGCGCCGCCGCATCGTGTACCTGTCCTCGGGCGGCACGGTCTACGGCAATCCCGATCACCTGCCGGTGTCAGAAGCGCATCCGCTGCGGCCGATCTGCGCCTACGGCGTGGTCAAGGTGGCGGTGGAGCATCACCTGCGCATCCAGGCCGATGCCGGCGCGCTCGATCCGGTGGTGATCCGCGCTTCCAATCCCTACGGCGAACGCCAGGCGGCGTCGCGCGCACAGGGTTTCATCGGCATCGCGATGGCGCGTCTGCTCGCCGGCAGCCCGCTGCAGCTGTGGGGCGACGGTGGCCACGTGCGCGATTTCCTGCACATCGACGATCTTCTGCGTCTGCTGGTCGCCGCGATCCGCAGCGACGCGCGCGGCGTGTTCAACGCCGGCGGCGGCGTCGGGCATCGGCTCGACGCGGTCTGCGCGCTGATCGAGCGGGCGGCCGGCGCGCCGCTGCGGATCGAACGCCTGCCCGCGCGCCGCTTCGACGTGCGCGAGATCGTGCTCGACATCGACGCCGCGCGGCAGGCCTTCGGCTGGGCGCCCCGCATCCCGCTGCCCGACGGCATCCAGCGCACCTGGGACGCCCTGTCCCGGCGCGGCGCGCCGGTTTCCCCCTTCCCCCGCGGCTCCTCCCCCGGTTGACCATGACTTCGCCATCACCGCTCGCGTTCTTCACCATCTGTTCGAAGAACTTCATCGCCTACGCGTTGACCCTGACCGCGTCGATCCGGGAGCATCATCCGGGCGCCAACGTGTACGTCGCGCTCTGCGACCGGCTGGACGACGCCTTCGATCCGGCCGAGCTGCCGTTCGAACTGGTCCAGCTCGAACAGCTCGCCATCCCCGGCCTCGCCGGCATGATCGAGCGCTACAACATCACCGAGCTGAACACCTCGATCAAGCCGTTCGTGTTCGAGTGGCTGTTCAACCAGCGCGGCGAGCGGCGCGTGGTGTATCTCGATCCCGACATCCTCGTGGTCTCGCCGCTCGCGGACGTGGATCGCCGGCTCGGCGTCGAGGCCGACGCCATCCTCACGCCGCATGTGCTGGACCCGGCCGAGGGCGGAGTGGAGATCGACGACATCAAGATGCTGCAGCTCGGCATCTACAACCTCGGCTTCTGCGCGCTGCACGACACGCCGCGGGTGCAGGACGTGGTGCGCTGGTGGCAGCGCCGGCTGGAGACGCAGTGCGTCATCGACATCCCGAACGGCCTGTTCGTCGACCAGAAATGGGCCGACCTGCTGCCCTGCTTCATCGGGCGCACCCATATCCTGCAGCACCCGGGCTACAACGTCGCCTACTGGAACCTGCAGCAGCGCCGCGTGGTCCGCGGCCCGTCGGGCTGGACCTCGAACGGGCAGCCGCTGGTGTTCGTGCATTTCAGCGGCAACAACCTCAACGACGAGACCGTGTTCTCCCGCCACAGCTGGCAGCTCAACGCCGCCAACGTCGGCGAGATCAACGATCTGCTGGGCGAGTATCGCCGGCGGGTGTTCGGCAACGACCACGCGCGCTGGTCGCGGATGCCCTACGCGTTCAACTGGAACGGCGCGTCCGGCAGGAACGAACACACGCCGCAGGAAGCCGCGGCGGGCGCCGCCGCGCCTGCGGCGCCGACGGCGACCGCCGTGGCCGCCGCATGGCCGCCGCCGATGCGGCGCAGCAGCCGCTGGCGCAACGCGCTGGTCACCCTCGGCCGCGCCCGCGAGCACGCGGGGGGCTGGGGGCCGATGCTCATGAAGGGCGTTTCGGTGTTCCGCCGCGGCGGCATGCCGCTGGTGCGCGACACCGTGCGCAACCTCAATCTGATCTACCCGGTCCTGCGCCGCGGCGGCCACGCGCGTCCGGTGGCGGTCGCGGAGTATCTCGGACCGATGGCGCCGGTGCCGGGCACCGGAGGCCGCGGCAAACTGCTGTTCATCGACTGGTCGACGCCGCGCCCCGACTGCGACGCCGGTTCGATCACCGCTTTCTATCTGATGAAGATCCTGGTCGATCTCGGCTACGAGGTGGTGTTCGTGCCCAGCGATCTGCTGCATCTGGGCCATTACACCGAGGCGCTGCGCGGGCTCGGCGTGCGCTGCCTCTCCGCCGACGACATCGGCTCGGTCGAGGCGCATCTGCAGGCCGAGGGCGCGACCTATACCCACGCCCTGCTGTGCCGCGCACCGATCGCCGCGCTCTACATCGACCAGATCCGGACACACGCGCCCGCCGCGCGGATCATCCTCAACACCTCCGACCTGCACTACCTGCGCGACCTGCGCGAGGCCGAACTCTCGGGCGACCCGGCGCAGATCGAGGCGGCGCTGCGCTGGAAGGCGCACGAGCAATCGATCATCCGCGCCTGCGATCACAGCATCGTGATGAGCGACCACGAACTGCAGATCCTGCAGCACGAACTGCCGGGAGCGGACATCCATCTGGTGCCGCTGATGTTCGTCGACATCCCGGGTCGTTCGGCGGGCTACGCCGCGCGCAAGGACATGCTGTTCATCGGCGGGTTCCCGCACCCGCCGAACGTCGATGCGGTGGTCTGGTTCTGCGAGAAGATCTGGCCGCTGGTGCGTCCGCGCCTGCCCGGCGTGCGCGTCCATCTGATCGGCAACAAGCCGTCCGACGCGGTGCATGCGCTCGGCGCGATCGAGGGCGTGAACGTCGTCGGTTACGTCGAGGACCTGAAGCCGTGGTTCGACGGCATCCGCATGAGCATCGCGCCGCTGCGCTACGGCGCCGGGATCAAGGGCAAGCTCGGCACCAGCCTGAGCTTCGGCGTGCCGTCGGTCGCGACCACCATCGCGGTGGAAGGCATGGGTATCCGCGATGAAATCGAAGCCCTGGTCGCCGACGACGAGCAGGCGTTCGCCGACGCGGTGGTGCGCCTGTACACCGACGAGGCGCTGTGGGAGCGGATCAGCCGGGAAGGGCTGCGCTTCGTCGCCGACACCTATTCGCTGGACGCCGGCCTGCGCCGCGTGGACGACTTCCTGCGCACGGTCGAGGCGGGGCTGCCGGCGTTTCCCGGCACGTTCGTATCCGATGCCGCCGGGTACGCGCGGCACTTCGCCGCGGTCCAGCCGAAGTTCGCCGCCCGCCTGGCCGAAGAGGCTGCGCTGATTCCGCCGGGTATCGATCCGCCGCGTGTCGAGGGGTTCGAGGTGGAAGGCTGGTGCGCGATGTGCCGTGCGCCGAGCGTGTTCCAGGCCAGCTTCATGTACAGCTGCAGCGCGCGGCCGGACGGCGGCCCCATGCCGAACTGGCGCGAGCACCTCGACTGCCGCGGGTGCGGCTTCATCAACCGCATGCGCGCGGCCGTGCACCTGCTGGAGACGCGGGTGCGTCCGGCGGCCGATGCCGATTTCTACATCACCGAGCAGTCCACCGCGCTCTACCGCTGGCTGCGCACGCGTTATCCGCGGCTGGAGGGCAGCGAGTACCTCGGCGACCGCGTGCCGCGCGGCGAGACCCTCGACGGCCTGCGCAACGAGGATCTGACCGCGACCACCTGGCCGGACGCGCGCTTCGACGTGGTGCTCTCGCTCGATGTGCTGGAGCACGTGCCTTCGTCGACGGCCGCGTTCGCCGAATGCTTCCGCATCCTGCGCCCCGGCGGTGCGCTGGTGTGGGCGGCGCCCTTCGCGTTCGACGACGAGGGCCGCCTGCGCGATTCGAATGTCGTCCGCGCCTACATCGATGCCGAGGGTGCGCTGGTGCACGTGCTGGAGCCGGAGTACCACGGCAACCCGGTGGATCCCGAGAACGGCGCGCTCTGCTTCCAGTACTTCGGCCTGGAAGTGCTGGCGCAACTGCGCGAAGCCGGCTTCGCGCGTCCCGAACTGGTGTTCTACTGGTCGCGGCCGCTGGGCTATCTGGGCCGCGAACAGGTGCTGTGCATCGCCCGCAAGCCCGTGTCCGCCGCGCCCGCCACCTCCACCGATCCGAACGGGAGCCTCCCATGAAGAAAGTGCTGATCCTGCTCGCGGTCCTGCTGATCGCCGCCGCCGGCTGGCTGATCCTGCGGGACCTCAGCTCGGGCGACGACGCTTCCGCGACCGACCCCGCCGCGTCGACCGCGCCGGCCGTCGAGCAGTCCGCCGACACACCCGCCGCCGCAGCGCCCGAACGTCTGCCCGGCGCTTCGCTGCTCTGGCGGCGCCTGCCCGCGGGCGACAACCTGCTGTGGCACTTCGCGCGCGACGGTGCGCCGTTCTCGCGCATCGCCCAGGCGGCCGGTCCGGAATGGGTCGCGGTCGCGCATGCCCCCGGCGGCTGGGGCGAGGGCGATCTGGTGGCGTGGCGCAACGATGCGACCGGTGAAGTCCGCCTGTGGCAGCTGCTGGGCGAGGGCGAACCGCGCTCGGTCGCGCTGCCGCCGGCCGGCGAAGGCTGGCGCCTCGCCGCGCTGGCCGACGCCGACGGCGATGGCGACGCCGATCTGGTCTGGGTCCGTCCCGGCGCGGGCGTCGCGGTGTGGACGCTGCAGGATGGCGCGGTGGATGCGCAGGGCGTGGTGGGCGACACCGGCGCGGGCTGGCGGCTCGCCGAGGTCGCCGACTTCGACGCCGACGGTCGCGCCGATCTGTTCTGGCGTCGCGAGGACGGCAGCGCCGCCGCCGTGTGGTCGCTGGACGGGCTCGCCGCACCGGCTACCCGCGGGATGGCCGATGCCGGTGCCGAATGGCGGCTGCTCGCCGCCGCCGCGCTGGACGATGCGCGCGGCGCCGATCTGCTGTGGCAGGACGCGGCCGGCAACCTGGTCGCCTGGAGCGGGGCCGACCCCGCGCGCAGCTTCCGGCTGAGCCGGGCGGCAAGCGCGGGCTGGACCCTCGTCGGCGTCTTCGACACCACCGGCGACGGCCGCGCCGAACTGCTCTGGCGGCGCGATGCGGACGGCACCATGGGCGCGTGGTCGCTCGGCGCCGAGGGCGAGGCGACCGATCTGCCGCTGCCGCCGATCGATACCGCCTGGCAGCCGGTCCCGAGGGCGCTCGCGCGCCCGTGAAGGCGCCGCCGAATGGCGGCACAATGGTGCGGCGCGACAGGACAGGGGCTGTCGCGGCTGCGCCGCTCTCCAGGAACCCACCATGAAAGAATGCAGCAAGTCGATCGCGCGCCGGCTCTCCGACCCCAATTTCAGCAATCGTTATTTCGTCGGACGCGGCATCGACATCGGCGGCAAGCCCGATCCGCTGGCGCTCTACGCCGGGATGTTCTCGCGCCTGGAACAGGTGCGGACCTGGGACTGGGAGGACGGCGATGCGCAGCATCTGGCGACCGTCGCCGACGACG
>JBIJBH010000486.1:0-2861 GCA_044345315.1 Lysobacteraceae bacterium | reverse complement strand
CGGGCCGCATTCCGCCGTCAGCCGAAGGCCGATCGTCGAAACGCGGGGATCGCTGCGGGCGGGACGCGCTCGGTCCGGACGGTGTCGATCGTCGACGACCACCGGACGCAGGGGATGCGCGGCCCGGTGCTGATATAGCACGGGATCTGCGGGCGCGCACTCTGCGGCGCATCGACCCTCAGCGCACGCAGTGCGCGGACTGTGATCGATCTCGCGGAACGACGGCCTCATACGCTCCGTCATGACGAATTTTCATGACACGAAAAACAGAAACCCCCGCCGAAGCGGGGGTTCCGTGGATCGCATCGCGCAGTCGCGGCTCAGAGACCGGCCTGGGTGATGATGAAGTTGCGCACCGAGGCGTTGGAGACGCGGGTGTACACGCCGAACTTGTTCGCGCGCGCGCAGCCGGTGCCCCAGCTGACGATGCCGGTCAGGGTGCTGCCCTGGGCCATCGGGCCGCCGGAGTCGCCCTGGCAGCTGTCGACGCCGCCGGCATCGAAGCCGGCGCAGATCATGCGCTCGGTGATCGAGTTGCGATAGGAGTTGCGGTCGTTGCAGTTGGCGCGGCTGACGATCGGCACCGTGGCCTTGCGCAGGTTGATCGGGAAGCTGCCGCCTTCGGTCAGCGCGCCCCAGCCGGTGATGAGCTGATTGGCGCCGACCGGCGGATCCGCGCTGGCCAGCGAGGCGAACGGAATGCCGCTGGTCGACGACGCGAGCGTCCACACCGCGACGTCGTAGTCGAAGGTGCGGGCATTCCAGCTCGGATGGATCGCGATGCTGACCACATCGCGGCGGGTGCCGGTGCCGTCGAGGTTCTGTGTACCGGTGAGCACCTGGACTTGGCCGGCGGTGACGAAGTCGCTGCAGTGCGCCGCGGTCACGACGACGTTGGCCTTGACCAGGGTGCCGCCGCAGAACTGGGCGTTGAAGTTGTCGGGCTGGCTCTTGGTGAGCAGGGCGACCTGGAACGGGTTGTCGCTCGCGCCGGCGACGGTGCCGCCGACGATCTTCGGGATGATGGTCTGCTCGACTTCGCGCTGGGTCATCGGGCCGCCGGCGAACTTGAGGTTCTGCAGGCCGACGCGGAGCTGCACGTATTCGCGCATCCAGTTGCCGCGGGTGTCGCTGGGCAGACGCGGGCCGGTCTGCCTGCCGCTGTCTTCCTGGAACGCCTGCGGGCCCTTGGCCTGGCGGGCGGCGAGCGGCGCGCCGATGGCGAGCACCGAGGCGACGGCCATGGCGAGGACGGCGAGACTGCGGGAGCGGGAGCGCTTGCGGGTCGACAGGACAGCGTTGGATCGGTGATCGCTCATTTCTGACTCCATGAACTGACGTGCGGGCGTGTGATCGTCCTCTGCCCTGCTCCCGGCCGCGGTGCGCGACGCGCCGACCGTACGAAGCCTGCGAGCCGCGGCACGGGGCCGGGGTCGCGATCGTGGGGAACCAGCCGGGAAATCCGGAACGGAACGGCACGAGAGAGGCGGGACTTTGCTGGTATACCACGCCCGCGCGGCCGAAACATCCTGCAGCGCCACAGTACGAACCCGGATGGGCTGCATGACAGGTCCGGACACAGGGGAAGCCCGGAGATCCGGGCTTCCCGACGAATGGTTGCGCGGTTCAGGATCCCGATGCGCAGCCCTGGGTGAACGCGCTGCTGGCGGTGACCGAGCCCCAACTGCCGTCCAGCCCGGCGCAGCCGACCGTGCGTTCGCCCACCAGACGACCGGCGGCGTCGAAGTAATGCCAGGTGCCCTGCAGGCAGCCGTCGGCGAGCGCGGTGTTGGACACGAGCAGGGCCGCGACCAGACAGGCCCGGACGAGGGTACGGGACAGTTTCATGTCAGCACTCCTGTTGCTGCGCGGCGAAAGCGCCGCGCCCGCAGTGTGACAGCTCCGGGCGCGGTGAAGGGCCGCGCCCGGACGCGGGAGCCTCACCCCCCGCGCGCCTGCAGCGCGGCGACCGCCGGCAGGGTCTTGCCTTCGAGAAATTCGAGGAACGCGCCGCCGCCGGTGGAGATGTACGAGACCTGGTCCTCGATGCCGTACTTGTCGACTGCGGCGAGGGTGTCGCCGCCGCCGGCGATCGAGAACGCGGCGCTGTCGGCGATCGCGCGGGCGAGGGTCTCGGTGCCCTTGCCGAAGGCGTCGAACTCGAACACGCCGACCGGACCGTTCCACACCACCGTTCCGGCGGCCTTGATCAGTTCGGCATAGCGCGCGGCGGTGTCCGGGCCGATGTCGAGGATCATGTCGTCGGCGCTCACCGCGTCGACCGCCTTCACCGTCGCCGGTGCATCGGCGGCGAAGGCCGGCGCGACCACCACGTCGGTCGGCACCGGAATCTCGGCGCCGCGCGCCCTTGCGTCGGCCATGATCTGTTTCGCGGTATCGATCAGATCGGTTTCGACCAGCGACTTGCCGACGCCGTGGCCCATCGCGGCGATGAAGGTGTTGGCGATGCCGCCGCCGACGATCAACTGATCGACCTTCGACACCAGCGAGGACAGCAGTTCGAGTTTGGTGCTGACCTTGCTGCCGGCGACGATCGCCAGCAGCGGCCGCGCCGGATGCTCCAGCGCCTTGGCCAGCGCGTCGAGTTCGGCCATCAGCAGCGGGCCGCCGGCGGCGCGCCTGGCGAAGCGGATGACGCCGTGGGTGGACGCCTGCGCGCGGTGCGCGGTGCCGAAGGCATCCATCACGAACACGTCGCACAGCGCGGCGTATCTGCGCGACAGCGCCTCGTCGTCCTTGCCCTCGCCGACGTTCATGCGGCAGTTCTCCAACAGCACGAGCTGGCCGGGGGCGACCTCGACGCCGTCCACCCAGTCCTTCACCAGCGGCACCTCGCGGCC
>JBIJBH010000485.1:0-2863 GCA_044345315.1 Lysobacteraceae bacterium | reverse complement strand
TGATGACCGCCAATGAAGCGAGGAGCACCCCATCCCCACCCCAACCCTCCCCTTGAAGGTGAGGGAGAAAAGCGGGCCGCGGGAGATCGTGGTCGCACAGAGATTCCTGAAGAAAACGTGGGAATAACTCGGGCCGAGGCCCGGTCTACCGCAGCTTCGGCAGCGAATCCGCGCAGCTACGGCACCGCGACCGGATACGACCCGAGCACGCGGACGTCGCCGGCGAAGGCGTCGATCTCGGCCAGCGCATCCTTCAGCGGCGATTCCTGGGCATGGCCGGCGACATCGATGAAGAAGGCGTACTGCCACAGCATGCCGTGTGCGGGGCGCGACTCGATCCGGTTCATGCTGATCCCGCGCCGGGCCAGCGGTTCCAGGATGCGATAGAGCGCACCGGGCTGATCGCGGATGAAGACCAGCAGCGAGGTGCGGTCGTTGCCCGAGGACGGGAACGAGGCCCGGCCGATCACCAGGAAGCGGGTGGTGTTGTCGTCGCGATCCTCGATCGGTCCGGCGACGACCTTCAGCCCGTAGGCGTGCGCGGCGTTCTCGCCGGCGATCGCCGCGGCGTCGTCGGCATGGCGCGCGCGGCGCGCGGCCTCGGCGTTGCTCACCACCGCATGTTTTTCGGCGCCGGGCAGGTTCTGCCGCAGCCAGGCCTTGCACTGCGCCAGCGACAGCGCGTGCGAGTAGACGCGCTCGATGTCCTCGATGTGGCCGGTGCGCGACAGCAGATACTGGTGCACGCGCAACTCGACTTCGCCGCAGATCATCAGCGGCGAGGTCAGGAACAGATCGAGCGTGGACTGGATCGTGCCGGTGCCGGAATTCTCCACCGGCACCACGCCGAAATCGGCGTGACCGGCGGCGACTTCGTCGAACACCTCCTCGACGGTCGCCAGCGGCAGCGCCTTGGCCGAATGGCCGAAGTGTTTGTACACCGCCTGCTGCGAAAACGTGCCTTCCGGGCCGAGATAGCCGACCCGCAGCGGCTCCTGCTGGGCGAGGCAGGCGGACATGATTTCGCGGAACAGCCGCACCAGCACTTCGTCCGACAGCGGACCTTCGTTGCGATCTACCACCCGGCGCAGGACCTGCGCCTCGCGCTCTGGTCGGTAGTAATCGACCGCCGCGGCGAGTTTGCCCTTGGCCTTGCCGACCTGATGCGCCCACAGCGCGCGCTCGGCGATCAGGCTCTGGATTTCGCGGTCGATACCGTCGATCTGCGCACGCACCGCGGCCAGATCGGGCTTGCCCTGGGCATCGGTGGGGATATCGACCGAGGTCGCGGGCGCTGCAGGCGCTGCGGCAGTGGGCTTCTTCTTCGCGGTGCTGCGCGGCTTCACGGAGCCGCGGCCCGGTGTCCTGCGCTCAGCCATGACGTTGCCTGAAATCGCGCATGAAATCGACCAGCGCCTGCACGCCTTCGACCGGCATCGCGTTGTACAGCGAGGCGCGCATGCCGCCGACCGCGCGGTGGCCCTTGAGCGCGAGCAGGCCGGCGGCCTTGGCCTCGCTCAGGAACGGCTTGTCCAGCGCCTCGTCGTGCAGGATGAAGGGCACGTTCATCCGCGAACGCGCGGCCGGCGCGACTTCGTTGCGGTAATAACCGTCGGAACCGTCGATCGCGGCGTACAGCAGTTCGGCCTTGGCGCGGCTGCGGCGCGCGAATTCCTCGACCCCGCCCTCGTCCAGCATCCAGCGAACGTTGAGGCCGAGCATGTACCAGTTCCAGGTCGGCGGGGTGTTGAGCATCGAATCGTTCTTGGCGTGCGAGGCGTAGGTGAAGATGTCGGCGCGCGGCTGGCCGGCGCGCTCGAGCAGATCGCGGCGCACGATCACCACGGTGATCCCGACCGGGCCGAGGTTCTTCTGCGCGCCGGCGTAGATCACGCCGTACTTGCGCACGTCGATCGGCTCGGAGGCGATGCTGGAGCTGAAGTCGGCCACCAGCGGCACGTCGCCGGTGTCGGGAGCGTCACGGAATTCCACGCCGTGGATGGTCTCGTTGGCGGTGATGTGGACATAGGCCGCATCCGCCGACAGTTGCCAGCTCTCGCGCGCCGGGATGTCGCGGAAACCGCCGGCCTCGCTGCTGGCGGCGATGCGCACGTCGACATAGGGTTTGGCCTGCTTGATCGCGGTCTTGCCCCAGTGACCGCTGACGACGTAATCGACGGCCTGGCCCGGAGCCGCGAAATTGAGCGGAATCAGCGCCTGCTGGGTGGTGGCGCCACCGCCGAGGAACAGCACCGCGTAGTCCTCGGGGATCGACATCAGCTTGCGCAGATCGGCTTCGGCGCGGGCGGCGACATCGATGAACTCCGGGCCGCGATGGCTGTGTTCGACGATCGAGGCCCCGGAATCGCCCCACTCCAGCATCTCGTCCTGGGCCTGGCGCAGCACGCGCTCGGGCAGGGTGGCGGGACCGGCACTGAAGTTGAAGGCGCGCGACATCGGGGACATCCATCCGAACGGAAAAGGGCCCCGAGTATGCCGCAGCGCAACATGCTTGTGGGCATGGATTCGATCGCAGCATCCCTCGTCTGCGGCATGAGCAAAGCACCGCAGCGGCGACCGACGCGGAACAGGCCGTGGCCGACCCCGCGGCGGCGCAGGCCCGGCCACGACGGATCAATCACTTGCGTGGCTCATGCCCCGGCGTGATGGGGATATGCCGTCCCCGCCCACCTCGCCCCGAGACGGAATGCGGACTCGCGCGCAAACAAATGCCCGGTTCCGTCGTCTTATGCTGCAACGAGCCAGCCGGCCGACCTGCCCACGACGGAGCCCCCATGCCCCTGCCCGCTTCTCTCCGCGACGCCCTACGCATCCCCGCCGGCGAGATCACCGACGAGGCCGT
>JBIJBH010000073.1:0-10878 GCA_044345315.1 Lysobacteraceae bacterium | reverse complement strand
GTGAACAAGGATTCCTGGGTGATGTCTGCTCCGCGCATGAGGCTCGCTCCGAAAGATCAGGATCGGTATCGCAAATTGGTCGTCTGGAAGCAAGGCGCGGCCGGGGCGAAATTCAACAGCCTGCTAAGCGCGTCGGGCTCAGCGCCCTTCGCGCACCGAGCGGGAACGGGCGTCGACGATCACTTCGGGAGAGTGCGGGCCGGCGAACACGAATTCCGCGCCGCCGCCGGGCCCGGCGCGCAGGGTCACGCTGAGGTAGGGATCGATCCAGGCCGCCTCTTCCTTGAGATTGTCGGCCTCGGCCAGACCGATCTCGACCGGCCAGTCGATCGACGGCGGCAGCGACGGCGGCGGGTCGAGCCGCCGCAGCGGGCCGAATTCGCCGTAGCCGGTCTCTTCCAGCGCCAGCACGGTGCCGTCCGCGGTGCGGAACAGCGCCTTGAGCCGGTCCAGCGCCATCGGCGTGGTGGTCGGGCCGGTGGAGGCGCTGGCGACCACCACGTGCAGGCGTGCGTCCGGAAACCGCGCCTTCGCCTGGGCGACGGCGACGGCGATCCGTTCGTTGAAGGTGCCGATGGCCATGGGTGCGCGTCCGGCTCAGAGCGCCGCGACCGCAGCGACCGTGGGCGCCGCATCCGCAGGCACCATCGGCGATCGCGTTCCTGCGCTCTGCATGCGCCCCCCTGGAGCCTGCTGTTCCTGCAGGCCAGTATGTGCGCCGCCCGCGGTGGCCACAAGCCGCACGGCGCGGCGTGCGGCCGGATCGCGCACGGGCGCGATGCGACGCCGGCCCATGCCGATGCCGACCTTGACCAGACGCATCGCGTCGGCCGCCGCCTGACGCAGCAGATCGCCTGCCCCATCGATCGCGTCCTCGAGTCGGCAGGGCCGACGCAGCATGCTCATGTACGCGTCGATGCCGTGTTCGAGATTGATCTCGACGCGGTCGCCGAGGGTGCCGGCGATCGCGATCACCGGCAGACCGCGCAGCTTGGCGCGGCGCGCGACTTCGCAGGGCACCTTGCCGTAGGGGGACTGCGCATCGAGGCTGCCCTCGGCGGTGAACACGATGTCGGCGATGTCGATCAGATCGTCGAGTTCCAGATAGCGGGTGACGATGTCGAAACGCGGATGCAGGCGACCGCGCAGCAGGCCGGCGAAGGCCGCGCCCAGGCCGCCGGAAGCGCCGCCGCCGGGCGCCATGGACATGTCGATGCCGGTGGCCTTGAAGATCCGGCGCGCGTAGCGGGTCATGCCGGCGTCGAGCAGTTCCACCTGCTCCGGGGTCGCGCCCTTCTGCGGGCCGAACACCCGGGCCACACCGCGCGGCCCGAGCAGGACGTTGTGCCAGTTCACCGCGGCGTCGAGTTCGACCCGCTGCAGACGCGGATCGAGCGCCGACAGATCGATCCGCGCGATGCGCACCAGCTCGCCGCCGCCCTGGCCCAGTTCGCGGCCTTCGGCATCCAGCAATCGCGCGCCGAGCGCCTGGACCATGCCGGCGCCGCCGTCGTTGACGCCGGAATCGCCGCAGCCGAGCAGGATGCGTTCCGCGCCGGCATCGAGCGCGGCGCGGATCAGTTCGCCGACGCCGTAGCTGGTGGTGCGGGTGGGATCGCGCCGATCGCGCGGCACCAGACGCAGACCCGCGGCCGCCGCCATCTCGATCACCGCGGTCCTGCGCGCACGCCCGCCGAGAAATCCGAAATGCGCGCGGACCGGATCGCCGACCGGACCGGTCACGGTCGCCGCGTGCAGGCTGCCGCCGGTGGCCTCGACCAGGGCGACGGTGAAGCCCTCGCCGCCGTCGGCCATCGGCGCGGACAGGATCCGCGCATCCGGGAGGACGTCGAGCACGCCTTCGGCGATGCGCTTGGCGCAGTCGCGGGCATCGAGACTTTCCTTGAACCCCGAGGGGGCGATCAGCACGGTGGTGGTCATGACAGTCTCCTGGAACAAACGTTGGGGGAAACGAAAGGGCGCGCGGCCTGCAATCAACCGGCGCGGGCAAAACCGAGGACCGGATCGATCAGCGGCCACAGCCACAGCGCGAACACGATCAGCGCGATCGCGAACGGCGGCATCAGCCACAGCGACAGGCGCAACAGATCGGCATCGCGGTAGGTCTGGACGCCGTCGAGGCTGTGATAGAGCGCGACCGGCTTGGCGCTGATCCGCAGGGTCTGGCAGAAGCCGCTGCCGACCACCGCGACCATCACCAGCGCGACCGCATGCGCAGGTGAAAGCGCCAGCGGCAGCGCGAACACGGGAATCAAGACCGCAGCGCGCGCCGAACGCGAAGTGATGAACAGGTGCGACAGCATCGACACCAGCGCTGCGGCGATCACGACCCACTGCGGATGCGCGAGCAGCGCCGCCGGCAGCCGGGCGACCGTCTCGCGCGCGATCCACGCCGCGGCGCCGGTCGAGATCAGCGCCTCGCCCAGCACCAGCGTGACCGCGAGAAACAGCACCAGATTCCATTCCACCGACTTGATCGCATCCTTGAGCGCGATACCGCCGATCGCGCGACTGGCCAGCGCCAGACCGCCGGCGATCGCGATCAGCGCCGGATCGATGCCGTGCAGCGCGGTGGTCGCCCACAGCGCCACGATCGCGAAGACCAGCCCCAGCACCCGGCGCTGCACCGGCGACATCGGTCCGCGCGGCGTCTGCGGCAATGCGATCGGAGCGCGACGGGTCGGCGCATCGAGGAACAGGCGCAGGATCAGCTCGGTCGCGATCACGCTGGTGAGCAGCGCGAACGGGGTGCCCAGCAACAGCCAGTCGAGATAGTCCATGCGTCCGAAGCCGAGGTCGTCGATGAAATCGACCGCGACCAGATGCGCGCCTGCGCCCAGCAGCGATGCGCAGGCGGAGAGCAGGATCACGCTCGGGAACAGCAGCGCCAGCGCGCGCACCACCTGCGGTTCGCGGATCGCGCCGGCGAGGCTCATGAACACCGGCAGCAGCAGCGCGGCGCGGCCGGAGGTCGAAGGAATCACGAAGGCGGTCGCCGCGATCAGCCAGGTCAGCCGATGGAACAGCCGCTGCGGCGAGGAAGCGCCTCCGGCCAGCGCGCGCAGGATGCAGCGCTCGGCCAGCCCGCTGTGGCGGACGACCGTGGCGATCAGGAACGCGCCGATCAGCAGCCAGACGATGTCGTCGCCGAGTCCGGCGAACAGCGCGTCGCTGTCGATCGCCCCGGTCGCCGCGAGCGCGATGCCCGCACCGAGCGCGACGCCGGTTTCCGGCAGCCGGGTCAGCGCCCAGGCCAGCACCGCGGCGGCGAAGATCAGCAGCGCATGACGCGCCGGCGCGGTCAGTCCGTCGATCGCGAACAGCGCCGCCGCCAGCGCGGCGAAGAGCGCGATGCCGATGCCCAGACGCCACTGCGCGGGCGACGGCCGACGCGACGCGGACGGAACCTCGGCGGTTCCGGCGTTCGCGATCTGCAGGGCTGCGGTCATGTTCGGGCTCCGGTGCGGCATGGAGGACATGCTCGCAACGCGGCCGGAAATCGGTGACCGTGGCCCTACTCAGTGCGGGTGCGGGGAATACTCAGGCGCGAAAGTCGTTCATCGTTTCGTCATGTGCGCGCAACAAAGCGAAGCGGCACGGCGAGACCGCAACGATGACATGCGTCGCGAGGCGCAGCGCAGCGAAGGCGCGGCCGTCGGCGGTGCGGACTTTCAGTCGAGCAGGCGATAACGCGCGGCGTAGCGGATCAGGCCGGCGGTGTTGCGCACGTCGAGTTTGGCCAGCACGTGGTTGCGGTGGTTCTCGGCGGTGCGCGTGGAGATGTCCAGACGCTTGGCGATCTCCTTGGTGGTCAGCCCCTCGATGATGAGGTGGAAGACCTCGCGCTCGCGCGCGGTGAGATCGCGATAGGGATCGTCCGGCGGCGCGGTCGGACGGGTGACCTGCTGCGCGAGCACGTGCGCGGCGTGGGTGCCGAAATGCTTGCGCCCGGCGGCGAGATCGCGCACCGCGGCGAGCAGTTCGTGACCGGCCGAATCCTTGAGCAGGAAGCCGTGCGCGCCGGCGCGTACCGCATGCAGCACGTATTCCTCTTCCTCGTGCATGGTCAGCACCAGGGTGCGGGTGCGCGGCAGGTCCTGCTTCAGCCGGCGCACGACTTCCAGTCCGTTCATGCTCGGCATCGAGATGTCCACCACCGCGACATCGGGCTGCAATGCGGCCGCCTTTTCGATGGTTTCCAGACCGTCGCTGGTCTCGGCGACGATCTGCACCACCGGATCGGCGCGCAGCAGCGCGATCACGCCCTCGCGCAGGAGCTTGTGATCGTCGGCGACCAGGACCCGGATCGGTTGCATGCGTACGTCGGCCTCGCTCAGTGGTCGGAAAGATCGCCCCGCAGGGGCAGGACGGCGCGCACCTGGGTGCCCTCGCCGATGGCCGAGGTGATGGTCATGCGCCCGCCGAACAGCGACACCCGCTCGCGCATGCTGCCCAGACCGCTGCCGCTCTCGGAAGGATCGGCCGCGAGCACGCTTTCCTGATCGAAGCCGCGGCCGTCGTCGGCGATCAGCAGATGGATGGCGCCGTCGCGTGCGCCGACCTTGACCAGCGCATGGCTCGCGCGCGCGTGCTTGGCGACGTTGTTCAGCGCTTCCTGCGCGACCCGGAACACCAGCGTGGCGAGATCCCCGGCGGGGTCCTCGAAGTCCTCGTCGCAGTCGATGTCGACCGCGAAGCCCGAGGTCTCGGACACGTTGCGGCCGAGCCAGTGCAGCGCCGCGCACAGGCCGAGATCGTCGAGGATCTTCGGCCGCAGCATGCGCGCCAGGGTGCGGGTGTCGTGCAGCGCGCGGGCGCACAGGTCGATCGCGCGCTGCACCCGCGCCGGCGCGGTGCCGGCCAGCCCCGGGTCCTCGGCGATCTGCACCAGTTGATGCAGGATCGCGGTGATGTCCTGGCCGAGGCCGTCGTGCAGATCGCGCGCGAACCGTCTGCGCTCTTCTTCCTGCACCCGCCAGACCGAACGCGCCAGGCGGCGGAAGCGCTGCTGGCTGCGGGCCATGCCCGCGAACAGCTGGGTCTGCTGCTGGCGCAGCGCGGCGATCTGCGATTGCAGCGACTCGGCGTCCTCGGCGGACAGCGCGGGACGTTGCGGCGAACCGGACATGTTCATGGAGCCTCCCTGCGACGGACGGCATCGCCGGCGTCCGCGAACCCGCCGGCGGCGGAAGCGGAACCGGCGCGGAGCGCGGCACGCGCATCTGCGGCGCGGCGACCGGCCTCGGTCGCGGCCGCGGCGTCGCCGGTGCGGGTCAGCGCCTGCGCGCCCGCGGCGTGGAGCAGATGCGCGCGACCGTAACCGCTCGCGCCCGGAATCGCGATCGCCTCGCGGTAGGTGCGCGCGGCCTGCGCCGGCGGCTGCGCCACGATCGCGGCCAGCGCGCGCTCCAGGCGCAGCGCGAAGGCTGGATACTGGCGCAGCGCGGCGTCGGCGCGCGCGAGTTCGGCCAGCGCGGCGGCGGTGTCGCCGCGCGCGGCGAGCGCGCGCACCCGAAGCAGCCGCGCCTCGATCTGCACCGGCATGCTGTGCGCCTCGGTCGCCTGCGCGATCGCCGCCTCGGCCTGGTCGACGGCCCGGGCGGCGTCGCCGCGCCCCAGCGCGATCTGGCCGCGGCGCACGATCAGCAGCGCGGCGTGTTCGAGATTGGCCGGCGGGTTCGCCGCGAACGGTTGCAGCGCGACCTCGGCCGCGTCCCAGGCCTCCAGATCGCGATGCACTGCGGCGATCCGCAGCCGGGTTTCGGTGGCGCCGCGCGCATCGCCGCCGGCGAACAGGCCGAGCGCGCGCTGCGCCAGCGCCAGCGCCTCGTCGGGGCGCCCCTGCTGGCGCGCCAGTTCGGCCTGCTCGGCGTAGAGCACGGCGCGCTCCTCGGCGAGATTGACCTCGGTCGCCAGGGCCCCCGCGCGGGTCAACCGCTGCCGCGCGGACGCATAGGCGCCGCGGGCGAGATCGACCGCGGCCAGACTCTGCAGGCTGTGGACCATGCCGACCCGGTCCTCGGCCGCGGAGTAGGTGCGCTCGGCCTGCTCCAGATAAGGCTGCGCATCGCCGAAGTCGCCGGTGTGCAGCAGCGCGAAGCCGAGATTCAGCGCGGTCTCGGCCACGCCCAGCGGATCGCCCTGCGCCTCGCGCAGCGCCAGCGCCTCGCGGAAATACGGCAGCGCCTCGCGGAAATCGCCGCGCTCCTCGGCGATGAGTCCGGCGTCGTTGGCGATGTCGGCCAGCAGCGCGGGATCGTCCAGCGGCAGCGCGAGCGCGCGGGCGCGTTCAAGATCGCGCACCGCCGCGGCGTGGTCGCCCGCGACCGCATGCGCCCAGGCCAGATTGCGCCGGCTCGATGCCGCGCCGCGCGGGTTGCGCAGGCGTTCGCGCAGTTCCGCGGCCTCGGCGAAGTGATCGATCGCCGGCCGCGCCTGGCCGAGCAGATCGAAACCCAGGCCGAGCGCGTTCAGCGCATCGGCGCGCCCGCGCTCGTCGCCCAGACGTGCATACAGCACGCGCGCGCGCAGCAGATGATCGTCCACCGCGCTCTGCGCCTCGCCGGCGCGGATCGCGGTCTGCCCGCGCAGCAGCCAGGCGTCGGCATTCTTCGGGTCCTTGGCGGTCAGTCGTTCCAGCTCGCGCACCGCATCGGCGCGGCGGCCGACCGCATCCAGCGCCTCGGCGTACAGCAGCCGGGTCTGGTGGTCGTGCGGATCGGCCGCGGCCAGCGGCGCCAGCCGCTCGACCGCCAGCTCGACATCGCTCTCGATCAGCGCGATCAGCGCGCGCACCCGGAGCGCGTCGCGGCCTTCGGTGCCGCGCAGGGCATCGCGCGCGGAGGCCGCGATCTCGCCCAGCGTGCGCGACGGCAGCAGACGTCGCGCCACCTGCAGCCGATGCCACCACGCGGCGCTGAAACGCGGCTCGCGCGCGACCGCGCGCTCGAACGCGGCGAGCGCATCGACATCGGTCGCGGCGCCCAGACCCTGACCGAAGGCGCGCAGCGCGGCCTCGTCGACCGGATAGACCGTGCCCAGATCGCCCGAGGCATCGACCAGGCCGAGGCGGGTCAACGCGCCGCGCAGCGCCGGCGCCATCGCCGCGAGACCGACGTCCGCGGTCGCCGCGCTGCGCGCGCCCTCGCCGCCCGTCAGCGCGAGCTGGATGCGCCAGCGACCCTCGACCTGACGCAGTTCGCCGGTCAGCAGGCGGCGGGCGCCGAGTTCGGCGAGCACCCGTTCCGGGTGTTCGGCCGCGGCGGCCGGGTCGTAACCCAGCCGGCGCAGGGCGGCGCGCACCCGCGCACCGTCCGCGGTCGGCACATCGCCGGCCAGCACGCTGGCGCCGATCAGCGCACCGTAGGCACGGGCCAGATCGGCGTCGGCCGGCGCCGAACGCAGCGGCAGTACTGCCAGATCCAGCGCCACGGGCTGGGCGGCGACGTTCGCCGGCGCAGGCTGCAGGCGCCAGCCATGCAGATACCCCCACACCCCGGTCGCAACCGCGGCCAGCACCAGCGCGGTCGCGGCCAGCGTCGTCCAGCGCGGACGCGCGCGCGGCACCCGCGCCGTATCGATCGCCGCGATCACCGCCTCGGCGTCGCGCAGGCGGCGCAGCGGATGCGGATCGAGCAGCCGCGCCAGCAGACGCTCGACCCACGGCGGGATGTCCGGACGCAATCTGCGGATCGGCATCGGCGCGCGCATCTGCCGCTGCGCCAGCGATTCGGCCGGCGTGGCGTCGGCGAAGGCGCGCTGGCCGCCGAGCATTTCGTACAGGATCAGGCCCAGCGCGTAGAGATCGCTGCGCGGACCGACCGCATCGCCGCGGGCCTGTTCGGGCGAGACGTAGTCGGGCGTGCCGACCAGCACACCGGTGCCGGTCATGCCGTCCGAGCCGGCGACGCGCGCCACGCCGAAATCGCTGATGCAGACGCGGCCGTCGTCGCGGACCAGCACGTTGGCAGGTTTCAGGTCGCGGTGGATCACGCCGCTGGCGTGCGCGGCGGCCAGGCCCTGCGCGATCTGGCGCGCGATCGGCAGCGCCTGCTCCGGCGGCAGCGCGCCGGCGGTGTCCAGCAGTTGTTCGAGCGAACGCCCCTCGACCAGATCCATGCTGATCAGCCAGCGTCCGCCGTCGGCGACCAGATCGTGGATCCGCACCACCTGCGGCGAGGACACCTTGCGCGAGAGCAGCAGTTCCTGGCGGAAGCGTTCGAAGGCCTGCGGGCGCGAGGCCAGCTCCGGGCGCAGCAGTTTCAGCGCGACATCGATGCCCAACTGTTCGTCGTGGGCGCGATAGACCACGCCCATGCCGCCCACGCCCAGCAGCGCCTCGATCCGATAGCGCCCGGCGACGCGCTCGCCGGACTTGAGTTCGGTCGCGGCGAATTGACTGATGGCGGTATGTGCGCTGTCGATGATGCGGCGATCCGGAGACGTGCGTTGTCTGGTGCGACCCGGCCGGGCCGGCCCCCTCGCCGGCCGAGGACCCGGTCCCTTCGCGGCGGCGCCCGAGGATAGCCCGCGCCGATGGCGCGACGCCACTCGACCGTCGTCGCGTCCGCTCCGGTGCCGGCGCGAACTCACGGAAGCCGATCCCAGTGCGGCGCGGCCATCCGTTCGACCGGCATGCCGGCACTGTCGCTTTCGACGCAGGACTCGATCCGCGCCAGCAGTTCGTCCAGCCCGCGCGCGGCGAGGATCAGCCCCGCCTGTTCGACGAACGCCGCGAGGATTTCGTGGTCCAGCTCGGTGAACACCTTGCCCGGCGCATTGCTGTCGGCGTACACCGCGCCGAGCAGCCGGTCCTGCTGCAGGATCGGCACCGCGACCAGCGCGCACAGGCCGCCGGCGACGATGCTCTGGCGCCCGCGCGCCCAGTCCAGCGCCGAGGGGTCGCTGACCAGCACCGGCGCCCGGGTATGCAGCGCGCGGGCGATCGCACCGGTCGAACCGGCGAAGGTCTGCTGCCCGGGCGCGTCCGGCGGCAGCCCGATGCAGGCCACGGCCGAGAACCCGCGCTCGAAATCGCCGGCCAGCAGGATCCCGCGGCGGCACTCGGCCAATTGCACGATCGCGGCGGTCAGACCGGACAGCAGCGCATCGCGATCCGGCGCCTGCTGCAGTCGCCCCAGCCAGACCCCGGACGCCTGACGCTGACGCTGCTCGCGTCGCGACAGCGCCTCCAGCGCGGCATCGTCGGCGATCCGGAATTCGCAGAACACATCGCCCAGCGAGAACCAGTCGCCGTGGCGCAGGACTTGATGGCGGACCGGGCGTCCGCCGATGCGGACGCCGTTGGTGCTGCCGAGATCCTCGATCGCCCAGCGTTCGCCGTCGTGACGCAGGCAGGCATGACGCCGCGACACCGAGGCGTGCGCGATCACCAGCAGATTGTCGTCGCTGCGTCCGAGCGAGGTATCGCCCGCTTCCGGTCGCAGCACCCGCAGCATCGCGGGCTGGTCCGGCAGATGCACGCACAGGATCGCCGGCATGCGCGCAGCGCCTCAGTCGTCGTCTTCTTCGCCGCCGGGCTCGCCGCCAGCGCCGCCGGCGGCGATCAGCCGCCGCAGATGGAAGTCGAGCGTCGCGGCGCGGCCGTCGATGTCGCCGGCGTCGTTGTCGAGCGCGCCGCCGGCGATCCAGCGGTTGGCGATGGTGCTGCCGGCCTGCAGCCCGACCCGCAGCTCCAGATCGTCCAGTTCCTCGCGCGCGTCGTCGTACTCGCCTTCGAGGAATTCCTCGTAGCTTTCGTCCAGATCGAGCGCCAGCGCGGCGCGGGTCAGCGGTTCGATGCCGTCGTCGCCGATTTCGGCGTTGAGTGCGGCGTAGCTGTCGAGCACCGCCTGATATGGCGTGCGGGTATCGGCGACGATGATGAAATCGGAGAAACCGCCGGTGCGCGAACGGCAGCGGATCGAGCCGGCGAGCACCTCGGAAGTGAGGTCGCGGAGCGCGCCGCCGTGAGGCGATTTGTACAGGCGGTAAGGCGAGTCGACGGTGTAGTCCAGATGATGCGTGTACAGCTCGACCTGCGCGGCGTTGACGAACTCGAACCCGCCGGACGCGGGCGGATTGACCGACACCAGCACCGGGAACGCGGCGGGAACGGTCACGCCCGGGCCGGGCAGCCGCGCGCGCAGGGCGGGGTCGTTCGGATCGACGATCTGCGCGGTGATGTCGAGATTCTGGGCAGTCAGCCCGATCGGCGTCTCGAACGTCAGGAACAGGGTGCCGGCGTACTGCGGCACGCCCGGGGTGCCGCCGAGCGCGAAATCGGCGCGGGCGACATTGCCGGTCACGGTGACGGTGACGTTGGCCGCAGCGGGGACCGCGACGCTGCCGGCGGCGAGCGCCAGCAGCAGCGCGAGGGGACGGAGCGACGGGCGGGTCATCGGGAACTCCTCGGGCGGCCGCGGACAAACGGCCTGGGTGGGTTCGCAAGGTAAGCGCCGCGCGATGGCGCCAACATGAACGGAGGCCCGCCTGAGTAACCTCCCGCTGCGGCCTGAGTATTTTCCCTCAGGGAGAAGGGGCGTTCCGGCACCGCCGGGGTTGCGGAGCGATGCGCGGTGGCGCATCGCGTTCCCCGGCTATCATCGGTCTTCGGCACGATCGCGACGGGATGATCAGGGACGTGAACGCACAGCAGCGCGGCGCGGGCGCACCGCGGACGGCGACCGGCGACGCGAAGGCGGCGGAAGCCGAGCTGCAGGCGTTCGCCCGCGGCATCGACCGTGCGCTGCGCCGGCGCTACGCCACCCTCGCCATGCAGCGCCTGCTGCGCCGCCCGCGGCACTGGCGCGAGCAGGGCCGGCGGGTGTCGCTGCACGCGCCGTCGCCGTGGTGGCT
>JBIJBH010000484.1:0-2894 GCA_044345315.1 Lysobacteraceae bacterium | reverse complement strand
GCTGTGACCAGGCGCAGGTGGCCACAGGCGCCGCACATTGGCATTCGGGAGCAGGCATGAGCATCAAGTCGGACGCATGGATTCGCCGCAGGGCGGCGCAGGGCATGATCGAGCCCTTCGAGCCCGGACAGGTCAAGCAGAACGCCGAGGGCGAACGCATCGTCAGCTACGGCACCTCAAGCTATGGCTACGACGTGCGCTGCGCGCGCGAGTTCAAGATCTTCACCAATATCAACAGCACCATCGTCGACCCCAAGCGCTTCGACCCGAGCAGCTTCGTCGACGTGGTCGGCGACACCTGCATCATCCCGCCCAACTCGTTCGCGCTGGCGCGCACGGTGGAGTTCTTCCGCATCCCGCGCGACGTGCTGGTGGTGTGCCTGGGCAAGAGCACCTACGCCCGCTGCGGCATCATCGTCAACGTGACCCCGCTTGAGCCGGAGTGGGAAGGCCACGTCACCCTCGAGTTCAGCAACACCACGCCGCTGCCGGCGCGGATCTACGCCAACGAGGGCGTCGCGCAGATGCTGTTCTTCCAGTCCGACGAAGTCTGCGAGACCTCGTATCGCGATCGCGGCGGCAAGTACCAGGGCCAGACCGGCGTGACCCTGCCGCGGACGTGATCGTCATCGCCATGATCGCGACCGCCCCGATCGCGACCGCACGCATGCCGAACCGATGAGCGCGGTCGTCCAGGCCCTGCAGCGCTTCTACGACCATCTGCGCGGCGGCCGCCCGGTCGATGCCGCGCAGGCGCTGTCGACGCTGCTGCGCGACCACCCGCGCGAAGCCGCCGTGCACCGCGCGCAGGCGGTCTGGGCGCAGGCCACCGGTCAGCCGGAACTGGCGCTGCAGGCGATGCGGCGCGCGGTCGCGCTGGCGCCGGACGCGCCCGAACTGCAGTTCGAACTCGGCCAGGTGCTGGGATCGGGCGGCCACGCCGAGGACGCGATCGCCGCCTTCGCGCGTGCGACCGTCCTGCGCCCCGATTTCGTCGACGCCTGGTATCTGCTCGGCATGAGCCTGTACGGCGCGCGCCGCGACGCTGACGCGCTGCCGGCGCTGCGCCGGGCGCAGGCGCTGGCGCCGGATCATCCGCAGATCCTGCGCGCGCTGGCCGAGACCGAATACGCGCTGGAGCATTACGCCGAGGCGCTGGCGCTGTACGAACGGCTGGCGCCGTCGCCGCAGGTCGCCGATGCCG
Source organism: Lysobacteraceae bacterium (assembly GCA_044345315.1). Classification (GTDB taxonomy): domain Bacteria; phylum Pseudomonadota; class Gammaproteobacteria; order Xanthomonadales; family Xanthomonadaceae; genus Lysobacter_I. The sequence continues at coordinate 1,690 of JBIJBH010000484.1, read as the reverse complement.
GCCTGTGTCTGCGCCTGTCGCAGTGCCGGCGACGCCTGGGCGCGCCGGCGGACGCGCTGGCGCTGCTGGACATCGCGCTGCCGCGTTTTCCGGACGCAGCCCTGCTGTGGCAGGAACTGGGCTGGGTGCAGGAAGATCTCGGCGACGCCGACGCCGCGCGCGCGGCCTATGCGCGCGCGCAGGCGCTGCGTCCGGACTGGGCGGATCCGTTGGGTTCCGTGATCGCGCTCGACCGCACTGCTGCGTCGCGGGAGACGGTGGCGCGCGCCGAGGCGATGGCCGACGCGCCGTCGCTGCCCGAGTCGCAGCGCGCCTTCCTGCATCACGTGCTCGGCAAACGCCGCGACGCGCTCGGCGACCATTCGGCGGCGGCGCGGCACTGGCGCGAAGCCAATCGCCTGCGGCGCGCGCTCGACGGCGGTTTCGACCTCGCCGCGTTTTCGGCCCAGATCGATGCGCTGATCGCCGCGTTCACGCCCGAGTCGATCGGTGCGCTGCGCGCGCACGCCGTGCCCGATCCGCGACCGCTGTTCGTCGTCGGCATGCCGCGCAGCGGCACGACTCTGGTCGAACAGATCCTCGCTGCGCATCCGCAGGGCCACGGCTGCGGCGAGCTGACCGGGATCGTCGCGATCGCCGACGGCGTGACCGCCGCGACCGGCCTGCGCTGGCCGCAGGACGTGCCGCGGCTCGCTGACGACTGGCTGCAGCAGCGGGCGCGCGAATATATGTCGGTCGCGGCCCGCGGCGCCTCCGCCGACGCTGCGCGTCTGATCGACAAGCAACCGTACAATTTCCTGCATCTCGGCCTGATCGCGATGCTGTTCTCCGGTGCGCGCGTGGTCTGGTGCCGGCGCGATCCGCGCGACATCGCGCTGTCGATCTACAGCGAAAGCTTCGCGCCTTCGGCGACCTACGCCACCGATCTGGACGACATCGCCTTCGTGATCGGCGAGCAGGAACGGCTGATGCGCCACTGGCAGGCGCTGGCGCCGCTGCCGATCCTCGAGTTCGTCTACGAGGACGTGGTGACCGACACCGAAGCGCGGATCCGCGCACTTCTCGCCTTCGCCGACCTGCCCTGGGACGACCGCTGCCTGCGCTTCCACGAAAGCGGCCGCAGCGTGCAGACCCTCAGCCGCTGGCAGGTCCGCCAGCCGGTGCACCCGCGCTCGGTCGGGCGCTGGCGGAATTATCCGGAGTGGTTCGCGGAGCACTGAAACATCGCGCCCGACAGGCGTGCTCGCGTGGCGTGCACTTTCTTGAGTGAGCAGGACCGGAGGTTCGTTCAGTGCGTCGCCCCGCCGACCACCCGCGCATCGCGCCGCGTGCGCAGCGCGCACGCGATCGCGACCCGCAGCCCCGCGACCATCGTCTCCAGCGGCATCGCGGCGATGCCGCGAAGCTCGCCGAGCTGTTCCGGAACGAAAGGCACATGCACGAAGCCGCCGCGCGGACGCGGCGCGGGCATCTGCGCCAGCGCGTGCATCAGCGCATAGAACACCTGATTGCAGACGAAGGTGCCGGCGCTCTGCGAGATCTCGGCCGAGATTCCGGCCGCCTCCAGCTCCGCCCGCATCGCCTTGATCGGCAGGGTCGCGAAATACGCGGCCGGGCCGCCGCGCACCACCGGCGTGTCGATCGGCTGCGCGCCGTCGTTGTCCGGAATGCGCGCGTCGATCACGTTGAT
>JBIJBH010000483.1:0-2895 GCA_044345315.1 Lysobacteraceae bacterium | reverse complement strand
CCCGATGCGGGTTGGCCGCATCGGCGGAGGTCGTGCATCGCGGAGCATGAAGGTCGCGGAAAGCGACGATCAGGCCGTGTCCACCGTGCCGCCGCCCTCGAACGCGCGCCGCACGCTGTCGCGCGACAGCACCAGCAGGGTGAACACGCCGAGCAGGGTGCCCAGCGGTATCTGCAGCAGATCGAGCGCGGCCACCACCATGCAGAACATCCGTCCGCGCCGCTGCCGCAGCCGGCGCGCGGCCATCACGTTCAGCACCATGCCGACCACCACGATCAGCGCGAACACCGCGTAGAACCAGACGAACAGCTCGAAGAACCCTTCCGGCGGTGGATTCTGCTCGTGCTTCATGAACTCGGGGCTCATGAAGGTGCGCATCATCGTGTAGTGGATGGCGATAAAGCCCAGCCCGATCACCCCGAGCCCGGCGAAGACGTAGTGCATGATCGAGAGGATCCGCAGATGATCGCGGTCCTGCGGCGTGAGCGTGTCCATGAAGGCCCCCCGGCGTGCGCGGATGCGCTGCTGCCCGATCTTCCGGCCGCCACCCGCCGCGGTCAAGCGCCGTCGATGCTGCGCCGCGGCGCCTGCCGCGCGCGCCAGCGGTTATGCTGCGGTCCCCGCACGCCGGAGCCGACGATGCGACCGCTGCTGTCCCTGCTGTTCGCGACTGTCACCCTGACCGCCACCATGACCGCACACGCGCAAACCGCCGGGCCCACATCGCAGCCCGCCACGCCTCGGCCCGTCGCGCTGGTGATCCACGGCGGCGCCGGCGTCATCGATCGCGCGAACCTCGATCCCGAACGCGAACGCGCGATCCGCGCCGATCTCGACCGCGCGCTGGATGCCGGCTACGCGGTGCTCGCCCGCGACGGCAGCGCGCTCGACGCGGTCGAAGCCGCGGTCCTGGTGCTGGAAGAATCGCCGCACTTCAACGCCGGCAAGGGCGCGGTGTTCGACGCCGAAGGCCGCCATCAACTGGACGCCTCGATCATGGAAGGCCACACCCGCCGCGCCGGCGCGGTCGCCGGCGTGCGCACCGTGCGCAATCCGATCCGGCTGGCGCGCGCGGTGATGGAGCGCAGCCGCCACGTGATGCTGGCCGGCGACGGCGCCGAAGCCTTCGCCGACACCCTCGCCGACATCGAGCGCGTGCCGAACGAGTGGTTCGACACCGACTTCCGCCGCCTGCAGCTCGAAGAAGCCCGCGCACGCGAACGCGCGCAGACGATGCACGAAGTGCCCGGCACCTATTTCGGCACGGTCGGCGCGGTGGCGCTGGATCGCGACGGCCGCATCGCCGCCGCCACCTCCACCGGCGGCATGACCAACAAACGCTGGAACCGCATCGGCGACTCGCCGGTGATCGGCGCCGGCACCTGGGCCGACGACCGCTGCGGCGTCTCCGGCACCGGTTGGGGCGAGTTCTTCATCCGCGCCGCGGTCGCGCACGACATCTGCGCGCGCGTGGCCTATCGCGGCGACGCCCTCGCGACCGCGGCCGAGGAGGTCGTCAACCGCATCGTGCCCGCGCTGGGCGGCGACGGCGGCGCGATCGCGCTCGACCGCGACGGCAACATCGCGATGCCGTTCAACACCAGCGGTATGTACCGCGGCTGGATCCACCCGGACGGCAGCCGCGGCACCGCGGTGTTCCGCAGCGACGTTCCCGAGGAATGACGCGGCTCCGCGCATCCCTCCCGACCCCTCGATCAGCGGGTGTCGACGAAAAAAATCGTCATCCCCGCGAAGGCGGGGATCCATGCCCGCAGACGCATGTCCCGCAGGCCCGCCCTGAACGCCGCACACATGGGTCCCCGCCTTCGCGGGCATGACCCGCCTGAAACCGAAACCATGCGCTGATCGCAAGGGATTCCGCAAACATCCTCTCAAGCCCTGCCGATCCGGACCCATGGACCTCGACACCTATCGCCGCCTGCGCACCGAAGCCCGCCGCCATGCGCAGCGCGCGCAGGACGCCGACGATCTGGTCCAGGACGCGCTGCTGATCGCACTGGAGCAGGGCAGCGAACATCCGTCCCGCGACGACCCCGCCTGGCTGATCGGCGTCATCCGCCATCGCGCCGCGATGGATGCCCGCACCGCGATCCGCCGCCGCCGTCGCGAGGCCGCCGTCGCCGAGGACCAGGCGACAGCCGCACATCCCACCGAACCCCCGCCATCGCCCGCGGCCCTGCTCGCCCGCCTGCCGCCCTCCGCCCGGCGCGTCGCGGTGCTCGCCCTGCACGGCCTCGGCGCCGAGGAAATCCGCTGGATCCTCGGCATCGCCGACACCGCCTTCCGCCAGCGCCTGACCACGATCCGCAAGGCCATCGGCGCATTGCCCCCGAGCCAGCGCGCCGAGGCCATCGCCCTGGCCTACGTCCGCGACCCCGCGCGCAGCGTCGACCTGCAGTTCGGCCTGGTCCGCCGCGCGCTCAAGGCTGCATTGCGCGGCGACCCCGGCCTCGGCACCCACGATTCCGACGGCCATCTCATCGTCGTGCGCGGTCGTGCTCACACATCGCCCCGCGGCGGCAACGACAAGACGTGACCCGGACGAGTCCCGGGCCGCATCCCCTTCCTTCCACCCGGAGATTGCCCATGCTCACCCACGCCAAAGTCGGCGCCATCGTCTTCTTCGTCGCCGTCCTCGACCGCGCCGTCGACTTCTACCGCGACACCCTCGGCCTGCCCGTCAACACCATCGACGGCCACGACGGCCCCTTCGCCATGGCCGATGTCGGCGACCTCAGCCTGATCTTCCTCCAGCGCGACGCCCGCGCCGGCGACAGCCCGGTGGTCGTCTTCGCCCTCGACGGCGGCATCGACGACTACGCCGAAGCCCTCGCCGCGAAAGGCGTCGAGATCGTCGTCCCGGTCAGCGAAGCC
>JBIJBH010000363.1:0-4275 GCA_044345315.1 Lysobacteraceae bacterium | reverse complement strand
CCACTGCCGTTGGCGATGAGTTGCGCCCCCAGCTTGCCCATGCGGTGATTGGCGGCCAGATCCTCGTCGGCGATCGCCCGCGCCTCGCGGAACAGGCGCGCGCGCCAGTCCTCGCCGCCGTCGTCGAGCGCCTTGCGCATGCGCTGCAGGGCCCAGGCCAGATTGACTGCGGTCGGGCGCGCGGCGTTGAGCCGCTGCAGCACCGGTTCGAGGCGTTCTGCCGCCTGCTGCGCGCCGACATGCTCACCCGCCGCGGCCTGGTCGAGTTCGCGCGCGGCGAGCACAACGCCCCAGGCAGCGGCGATACCGATCGCGGGCGCGCCGCGCACGATCAGGGCGTGGATGGCGTCGGCGACCTCGGCGCTGCCGCGGCAGGTGACGTATTCGACGGTGAACGGCAGGCGGCGCTGGTCGAGCAGTTCCAACGCATCGCCGGTCCAGCGGATCGGGCGGATGCGGTCGTAGCGGGCGTAATCGATGGTTGCGGTCATCCGCGTATTCTACCGGCCCACTCGGCGTCGACGCGCTGCGAATACGTCGACAGTCGCGACGAGCCGACGAAATGCAGTCCCGCAAACGCGACGACCCGGCCGAAGCCGGGTCGTCGGAGCCTGCATGCCGTTCGGAATCAGCCGCCCGGCGGTGGGTAACCGGGCGGGTACGGATTGCCGCCGGGGCCGCCGGGACGGCCGTCGCGACGGGTGGTCGCGAACTCGGCGCGGCAACCCTGGGTGACCCACACGCCGCTGCGGGTCTGACCCCAGGTCTGCCCTTCGATGCAGGGCTTGTCGGAAAGCTGACGGATCAACCGAATGGCATCGCGGCGGCCGACGCTCATCGGACAACTGCGGCTGCGGTTGTCGCGCGATTCGCAGCGGACCACGTCGTTGCCGTAACCGCCGTAATAGCCGCCACCGTAGTGACCGTCGTTGCCGTAGCCGGTGCGGAACAGCGCGCGGCAGCCGCCGCTGACCCACACGCCACGCGAATCGTTGCCCCATGTCTGGCCGCGGATGCAGGGACTGTTGGAGAGCTGGCGCACGAACTGCGCACGACCGCCGGGGCTGCGGCAGTATTCGGTGCGACCCTCGCGGGATTCGCAGCGGAACGTGCCGTCGTTGCCATAACCGTAGCCGTAGCGATCGTCGTTGCCGTAGCCGTAACCATAGCGATCGTCGTCGTAGCGATCGTCGTAGCCGGAATACACGCGGAACTCGCCGCGGCAGCCGCCGCTGACCCAGATCCCGCGCGAATCGGTGCCCCAGGTGTTGCCGCGAACGCAGGGCGTGTTGGAGAACTGGCGCACCAGTTCGACCTCGCGGCCGTAGGTGCTGCAGCGTTCGACGCGACCGTCGCGGGATTCGCAGCGCACCACCGTGCCGTTGTAACCGTAGTCGTTCCATTGCGCCCGGACCGGCGCGACTGAAGCGCCGGCGAGCACGATCGTCGCCAGAAGAACCAGAACGTTGCGCATATGTGCCACCCCCGTGGAAAGTGGCTCCACTGTAGCCGCGGCGGATGAATGGCCGGCGAATTTTCCGGCCACCGGGGGCCTCGGCGAATCGCCGTTCAGGCAGCGGCGACGGCGCGCGAGACCGATGCTCAGGCGCGACCGAAGTCGAAGGCGAGCACGTCCGCGATGCGCCCGCTGCCGAGCATCGCCATCAGCAGCCGGTCGACGCCGAGCGCGACCCCGGCGCAATCCGGAAGCCCGGTGGCCAGCGCTGCGAGCAGCCGTTCGTCGGCCGGCGGCCGCGCATCGCCGCGCGAGGCGCGGCGGGCGTCGTCGCGGACGAAACGGGCACGCTGTTCGGCCGCGTCGGTCAGCTCGTGATAACCGTTGGCCAGTTCCAGCGGCCCGAGATAAAGCTCGAAACGCTCCGCCACCGCGGGCGCGTCGCCCTGCCCCGCGCGCAGTTTCGCCAGCGCGCACTGCGACGCCGGGTAGTCGTGCACGACCAGGATGGCGTCGCGATCGAAGCCCGGCTGCAGACGATGGGTCATCAGCAGATCGAGCCAGTCGTCGCGATCGAGCCCGTGCGGGTCGATGTCGAGCGGGCCGAGCGCGGCGCGCAGCGTCGCGTCGTCGTCAGTGAAGGGATCGACACCCAGCCGCTCGCGATACAGATCGCGGAACGTCATCGTGGTCGCGGTCGCAGGACGACCGACCAGCGCCAGCGCGACCTGTACCAACGCAACGGTCTCGTCGATCAGGCGGCGATGATCCCAGCCGACGCGGTACCACTCCAGCATCGTGAATTCGGGGTTGTGGCGGCCGCCGGCCTCGCCGTCGCGGAACACGCGGCCGAGTTCGTAGCAATCGCCGACGCCCGCGGCGAGCAGGCGCTTGAGCGCGAATTCCGGCGAGGTGCGCAGCCAGCGCGTGCGCGGCGCACCGTCGGTGCGGCCGGAGAAATGAAGCGAGAACGAAGCGATGTTCGGATCGGTATTGCCGGCGACCGAGAGCACCGGTGTTTCGACTTCCAGCACATCGCGCTCGGCGAAGAACGCGCGGATCGTCGCGTACAGCCTAGCGCGCAGGCGCAGCGCATCGATATCCGCACCCGGACGCCAGTCGCTCATGCCGCGCCCGAGTCAGCAAAGCCATGCACTGCGAGAAAAGCCAGCAACTGCGCTTCGTCCCAGATCTCGATGCCGAGTTCCTGCGCCTTGGTCAACTTGCTGCCGGCGGCCTCGCCCGCGACCACCAGCGATGTCTTCTTCGACACGCTGCCGGCGACCTTCGCGCCGAGGGCTTCGAGCTTCGCGCCGGCCTCGTCGCGCGACATCGCGGCGAGACCGCCGGTGAGCACAACGGTCTTGCCGTCGAGCGGACCGGCAGGTGCGTCATCGTTTTCCGGCAAGTGCGAGCGCAGGATCGCCAGCGCCTCGGCGCTGCGGGTGAGCAGACGCGCGTGATCGTCGTCGGCGAGCCAGCCCGCAAGCGCGCGCGCGCTGTCGGCGGGCAGACCGGCCGTGACGAACGCATGTTCCGGCGCATCGCGCAGCGCGTCGGCATCGGCGAACACCGCGGCGAGCTGTTCCGCGCGAATCCGCGTGACCTTGGGAATTTCCAGATCGACCAGCAGGGTCGCGACATCGAGTTCGGGACGCAGCTTCGCGCTCGGCGGATGCGCGTCGCCGATGCGCACGCCGCGATCGAGCAGCGCATCGATGACCGCCTGATTGCCGGGCTGATCGAAGAAGTGGCCGAGCGCACGCGCGACTTCGCCGCCGATGTCGGGCACACGCTTGAACAGCGGCCACGGCAGGCGGCGGATCAGATCGAGATCGCCGAACCATGCGGCCAACGCTTTCGCGGTGCTTTCGCCGACGTGTTCGATGCCGAGGGCGAACAGGAAGCGCTCGAGCGTGGTCGCGCGGCTGCGGTCGATGGCCTCGATCAGGTTTTCGGCCCACTTGGTCGCGATCTTGCCGGCCTTCACCCCGCCTTTGCTGATATGAGCCGGCGTCGTCCCGTCGCGTTCGTCTGCCTCGCGCTTCATTTTCAGCAGATCGTCGAGCGTGAGCCGATAGAGATCGGCGACGGATTCGACGTAGCCAAGATCGGACAGATCCTCGATGTAGCGGTCGCCCAGCCCCTCGATGTCCATCGCACGCCGCGACGCGAAATGGCGAATCGCTTCCTTGCGCTGCGCGGCGCAGGTCAGTTCGCCGGAGCAGCGCCACACCGCCTCGCCTTCCTCGCGCACGATTTCCGAACCGCAGACCGGGCACGCGGCCGGCATCGACCAGGGCTGCGCGTGCGCAGGACGATGTTCGGGGACGACGCGGACGATCTCCGGAATCACGTCGCCGGCGCGGCGCACGATCACGGTGTCGCCGATGCGCACATCCAGACGCGCGATCTGATCGGCGTTGTGCAGGGTCGCGTTGGTCACGACCACGCCCGCGACCTGCACCGGCTTCAGCCGCGCGACCGGGGTCGCCGCGCCGGTGCGGCCGATCTGGATCTCGATGTCGAGCAGTTCGGTGGACTGTTCCTGCGCGGGGAACTTGTGCGCGATCGCCCAGCGCGGCGCGCGCGAGACGAAGCCCATTTCGCGCTGGCCGGCGTAATCGTCGAGCTTGTAGACCACGCCGTCGATGTCGAACGGCAGCGCGTCGCGCTTCGCACCCAGCCTGCGGTAATAGCCCAGAAGACCATCGACACCGGCGACCACATCGCTTTCGGCGCTGACCGGAAAACCCCAATCGCGCAGCAGACGCAGGGTGCCCGAATGGGTCGCGGGCAGTTCGGCGCCTTCGATCACG
>JBIJBH010000207.1:0-6625 GCA_044345315.1 Lysobacteraceae bacterium | reverse complement strand
AGGCGTAGAACGCCAGCGGTCGCTGCGCGGTGATCCGCGGATCGAGCTGGCGCAGGGAACCCGCGGCGCCGTTGCGCGGATTGGCGAGCACCTTGCCGCCGTCCTTCAGCGCTCTTTCGTTGTAGGCGCGGAACGCGGCCAGCGGCATGTAGACCTCGCCGCGCACTTCCAGCACCGCGGGCGGATCCTCGCCGCGAAGATGCAGCGGAATCGCCTTCACAGTGCGCAGATTGGCGGTCACGTCCTCGCCGGTAGCGCCGTCGCCGCGGGTCGCGCCGCGCACGAACGCGCCGTTCTCGTAGCGCAGGCTGATCGCGAGGCCGTCGAGTTTCGGCTCGGCGGAAAACACCGGATCGCGGCGATCCAGCCGTTCCTCGATGCGACGCACGAAATCCGCGACTTCCTCATCGGCGAAAGCGTTGCCGAGCGACAGCATCGGGATCTCGTGACGCACTTCGGCGAACGCCGACGAGGGCGCATTGCCGACCCGGCTGGTCGGCGAATCGGGAGCGGCATGCTCGGGATGCGCCGCTTCCAGCGCCTCCAGCTCGCGCATCAGGCGGTCGTATTCGGCATCGGGGATCGCAGGATCGTCGAGGACGTGATAACGGTAGTTGGCGTCCTCGATGCGGCGACGCAGTTCGGCGATGCGGGTGGCGGGGTCGGTCATCTTGCGTTCTTCGTAGCCCGGGTAAGGCCGAAGGCCGCACCCGGGATTTCGTATCTTGCGGAATGCATGGTCCCGGGTGCGCTGCGCTTACCCGGGCTACGATCAACTGCGGTCTCCATGGAGACGGAGCAGCGGATCTGCGATGCGCTCTACAGGGCTTTACCAGCGGGTGTTCTTCGACAGCGGCGGGACTTCGTGCTGGCGGTCGTAGGCGCGCAGGTCGTCGCGGATGTGGGCGATGCGCTGGCGGCCGAGCGCGTTGCGCGATTCGTCGAGGACCACGCCGTCGAGCAGTTCGGCCATGCGCTGCGCGGTCGGCAGCATCTTTTCCCAGGAATCGAGCGCGGGGATCGGCCCGGGCAGGGTCAAAAAGAAGGCGATCGCCGGCGTTTCCAGGGTCTGGATCTCGGCCATCTCGAAACCGCCCGGCTTCTTGATGTTGGCGACGCTGAACACCGGGTCGGCGTCGGGACGGCCGTCGACGAGGCGGTGGAAGATGCTCATGTGGCCGTAGCTGAGCCCGGCCTTTTCCGCCGCGACCACGATATCGGCGCCGCGCAGCATCTCGCCGGCGCGGGCGGCGACGTAGAGGGTGACGATCTTGTCGAAATCCTCGCGATTGCGCTTGCCGATCTCCGGCCCGGAGGGCGGCGGAGTCAACGGTGTCTCGTCCTCGATGAACGGGCTGTCGCCGTCGGCGGAAGTCATCGTCGCGGGGGCGGACGTCAGTTGCGGTTCGGCGCGCGGCACCGGGCGCGGTGTGTTCTCCTCGCGCCGGCGCCGGCCCTGATCGGGTTTGCGCGGGCGGCCGAAGAAGTAGATCGCCGCCATCAGCAGCAGGCCGGCGACGACGATTCCGATACGCAGCAACCAGGTTTCCGACATCGCTGTGACCTCGCGTATGAATCAGGCTTTCGTTGAGCGGGCTTTCGTGGAGCAGACTTTCCGGGAGCGTGCTTTCGTCAGGCCGCGCCGGCCAGACGCGCGGCTTCGGCCAGATCCACCGAGACCAGACGGCTGACGCCGGGCTCGCGCATGGTAACGCCGCAGAGCTGGTTCGCGGCTTCCATGGTCGCCTTGTTGTGGGTGACGAACAGGAACTGCACCTGTTCGCTCATCTCGCCGACCATCGTGGTGAAGCGGCCGACGTTGGCCTCGTCCAGCGGCGCGTCGACCTCGTCGAGCAGACAGAACGGCGCCGGATTCAAGCGGAAGATCGCGAACACCAGCGCGACCGCGGTCATCGCCTTCTCGCCGCCGGACAGCAACGAGATGTTCGACACGCGCTTGCCCGGCGGGCGCGCCATGATCGCAACGCCGGTGTCGAGCAGATCCTCGCCGGTGAGTTCGAGATAGGCGTGGCCGCCGCCGAACAGGCGCGGATACAGCTCCTGCACGCCGGCGTTGACCCGATCGAAGGTGTCCTTGAAGCGGCCGCGGGTCTCGCGGTCGATCTTGCGGATCGCTTCTTCCAGGGTCTCCAGCGCGGTGTTGAGGTCGGCGTCCTGGGCGTCGAGATAGTCCTTGCGCTGGGCGGCCTCGGCGTGTTCCTGGATCGCGGCCAGATTGACCGGTTCGAGCCGGCGCAGTTTGGCGTCGAAGTCGACGACGATCTTTTCCCACGCGGCCGGATCGGCGTCCTCGGCGAGGCCGTTGAGCACGTCCTCAAGCACGAAGCCGCCCTCGATCACCGCGGCGGACAACTGCTCGGCCTTGAGCGCCAGCGCCTGCTGATCGAGCCGGCGCTGGGCGATGGCCTCGCGCTGGGCGATCGACTGCTCCTCGCGCTGATGGCGAGTCTGTTCGTGGGCGCGCAGTTCGCCGTCGATGCCTTCGAGCGCGGCGCGCGCGGCGGCGAGGCCCTTCTCGGCCTGCACCCGCTGCTCCAGCGCCACCTGGCGCTCGCGCTCCAGCGCCAGCACCGGGGCATCGCCGTCGGACAACTGCGCGGCGAGTTCGCCCAGTCGCGCGTCGAGCTGGCCGCGCTGGCCGCCCATGCGCTCGAGCGCCTGCGCCAGGGCCACGATCTGGGCCCTCTGCGATTCCAGATTCAAGGCCAGCGCGTGCGCGGCATCGCGCGACTCGCGTGCGGCCTGACGCGCGGCGTCGCGGGCCTCGGCGAGAGTGCGGCGTTCGGCTTCGAGCGTCAGCCGCGTGCCTTCCAGCTCGCCCATGCGCGACACCGCGTCCTCCAACCGCGAACGCGCCTCGCGCGACTGCAGCGCGCTGGCGTCGATCGCTTCGACCAGATGCGCCAGCTCGGCGTCGATCTTCTCGATCCGGGCGCGCGCGGAATCCAGCCGGCCCTGCTGGCCCTGCAACTGGCCGGCGAGCTCGGAGACGTTGCGGTGCGCCAGATACAGCGTGCGCTGGGCGTCCTCGCGCTGCTGCTCGGCGGCGAGCATGCGGTCGCGCAGGCCGGCGATCTCTTCCTCCAGCGCGGCCTCGCGCTGCTGCAGGGTGTCGATGCCGGCGCGCAGCTCCTGGATCTCGCGTTCGCGCAGCAGCGCGCCCTGTTTGGCGGCGCCGGAACGGCTGACCCGCACCCAGCCATCGCCGAGGCGTTCGCCGCTGCGGGTGATGACCGATTCGCCCTCGGCAAGCCGCGCGATCATCGCGCGCGCCTCGGCCAGGCTTTCGGCGGCGTGCAGTTTGGCCAGCAAACGGCGGATCGCCAGCGGGCCTTCGACCTTCGCCGCCAGCGAGGTCGGCGCGAAAACGGCGTCGCCGCGTTCGGCCGACACCAGTGCGAGCCGGCCTTCGCCGAGATCGGCCAGCGCCTCGACCAGCGTTTCGGGCGATGCGATCAGCACGCCTTCGATCAATTGCCCCAGCGCGCTTTCGACCGCGAATTCCCAGCCCGACTCAACGCGCAGCGCTTCGCCGACGCGGGTCGCGGAATCCAGCCCGCGCGCCTTCAGCCACGCCATCGCCGCGCCCTGCTCCTGGCCGAGCGCCGCATGCTGCAGCGCTTCCAGCGAGGACAGCCGGCCGCGCGCGGCCTGCGCCTGCTTGCGCAGTTCGGCGAGCGCGCTCTGGCCCTGGCGGACCTGATCCTGCAGCGCCAGCACCGCCTGTTTGCGGCTTTCGAGTTCGTCGCCGAGCGCATCGAGCCCGGCCTTCTTCTCGTCGTGCTGCAGTTGCAGCCCGGCGAAGGTCTCGGCCAGCGCGCCCAGATCCAGCGCGCTGCGCTCGTGGCCCAGTTGTTCGCGCCGGCGCTCCGCGTCCAGCGACTGGCGGTCGAGATAATCGACCCGGGTGCGTTCGACTTCGGCCGCGCGCACGGCTTCGGCCTGGGCGCGGGTATGGGCGTCCCAGCGCTGCTGCCAGTCGGCCAGCCGCGCTTCGGCCTCGTGCAGGGCTTCCTGGCGCAGTTCGTCGTTCTCGCGCAGTTCGGCGAGCCGCGGTTCGGCCTCGTCGATCGACGCGCGGAGGCTGTCCAGACGCTGGCGGTCGTGTTCGATGTGCAGCCCGATCTCCGACAGCGCCTGCTCGGCCTCGTCGCGGGCGCGCTGCAGGCGCAGGCCGAGTTCCTTCTGGTGCGCGATCTGCTGTTCGATCCGGGCCAGCGTGCCGCCGACCTCGTAACTCTCGGCCTGGGCACGGTTCAACGCCTCGGCGGCGGCCTCGCGTTCGCTGCGCCCCTGTTCGATCAGGCGTTCGGATTCGCGCTGCTCGGCGATGATCTGCTGCAGCCGAGTCTCTTCCTGCGACAGCCGTTCGCGCAGGCGCTGCAGACGGGTGTCGAGGGCGCGGAATTCCAGCGCCTTCCATTCCGCATCCTTGACCCGCCGCTCGGCCTGGATCGCCTGGTACTGCTCGGCCTGACGCGCCTGGCGGGCAAGGTGCTGCAGCTGCTTGCCGACTTCCTCGCGCAGGTCGTTGAGGCGGTCGAGATTCTCGCGCGTGTGGCGGATGCGGGTTTCGGTTTCCTTGCGCCGCTCCTTGTATTTGGAGATGCCGGCGGCTTCCTCGAGATACACCCGCAGTTCCTCGGGCTTGGCCTCGATGACCTGCGAGATCATGCCCTGCTCGATGATCGAATAGCTGCGCGGACCGAGACCGGTACCGAGGAACAGGTCGGTGATGTCGCGGCGACGGCATTTGGTGCCGTTGAGGTAATAGCTGCTCTGGCCGTCGCGGCTGACCTGGCGCTTGACCGAGATCTCGTTGAAGGCCGCGTACTCGCCGGTGATCGCGTGATCGCTGTTGTCGAAGATCAGCTCGACCGTGGCCTGCGAGACCGGCTTGCGCGCCGAACTGCCTGAGAAGATCACGTCGGTCAGCGAATCGCCGCGCAGACGGCTGGCGGCGCTCTCGCCCATCACCCAGCGGATCGCGTCGATGATGTTCGACTTGCCGCAGCCGTTCGGCCCCACGATGCCGGTCATGTTGGTCGGCAGGTGCAGCGTGGTCGGGTCGACGAAGGACTTGAAGCCGGAGAGCTTGATCGTGGAAAGACGCATGCGCTGATCGGACACCCTGCCGGCGCCGTGGGTCCGGCGCCGTCGCCTGAGAATGAGGAAACGGATTTGAGAACGCCGCCAACCCGTTGATCTGATTGGCGTTCTCGATGCGGATCGACCGCCCGAACGTTGCAGTATAGCCGCCCGCGCCGGCGCCGCGCAGCGGATCAGGGCGGCGGCGTGGCCTGGATCGACAGGGCGTGGATGTCGGTCTCCATCAGGCCGCCCAGGGCGGCGTAGACCGCGCGGTGCCGGGCCAGCGGCGACAGGCCGGCGAAGGCCGCAGCGACGATCCGCACCGTGAAGTGCCCGCGGCCGTCGCGGGCGCCTTCGTGGCCGATGTGCCGGTGGCTGTCATCGATCACCTCCAGCCCTTCGGGGGCGAAGGCGACTTCGAGGCAGCGACGGATCGCCTCGACCCGGGCCTCGCGCGGCAGCGGCCCGACCGGGATCTCGACACCGGTCTGCCCGGCGACGCCGGACGTCTGCTCGGGCGCGTTCATGGCAGCACCGGCCGGAACGGGCGGACCTCGACCCGGGCGTAGACGCCGGCGTCGACGTAGGGATCGGCCTCGGCCCAGGCCCTGGCGGCCGCCAGGGTCTCGAATTCGGCGACCACCAGACTGCCGCTGAAGCCGGCCGGACCGGGGTCTTCGGCGTCGATCGCCGGACAGGGGCCGGCCAGGAGCAGGCGCCCGCCGTCCTTCAATGCCTGCAGCCGGGCCAGATGCGCAGGCCGCGCCTGCAGTCGCCGATCCAGGGTGCCGGGGGCGTCGTAGCCTTCGATGGCGTACCACATGCGGGAGGCGTCTCGGGATCGCGGGGCGCCTAGGATAGTGGATCAGGCGCGCGGATCGGATCGGCGCCCCTTCGCCGCGGTCGACGGGCGCCCGGCCGACCGCGCTGGACAGGCGCCCGCCCGGGCCGTTACTCTTGCGCCATCGTTTCGAGGCCGGACCAGGCCCTCCGCGACGGCGACAGGCACCGCAGGCCCCGCAGGCAAGCCGGTGTTCCCCGCCCCGCCCGGAGTCCCGCCACCCTCGCCGGCCCCAGCTTCGCGTCCCGATCCCTGCATGTTCCCTGCCGGAGGCAGTGGAAGCCGCTGCGGCATGGGACGTTGCCGTCGGTCCTTCGCGCAGGCCGGGCCCGTCCCGCCGGGTCGCACGCGCGACCGACCTGCAGACCAGGCCGTCCGCCTCCGTTCCGCGACCTGCCCTCATCGATTCACGCATCGTCCGTTCGCCGTCATGACCCAAACCCACGCATGAGCACCGAGACCGCGCCCGACGCGCCTGACACGGCCGATGTCGCGGTCGCGCCGCCGCCGAATGCCCCGCAGCAGCATTCCCCACAGCAGCACGAGATGCCGCTGGCGATCGTGCTGGGTCAGCCGGTACTGCAGATCCCGCAGGACCTGTACATCCCGCCGGACGCGCTGGAAGTCATCCTCGAAGCCTTCGAGGGCCCGCTGGACCTGCTGCTGTACCTG
>JBIJBH010000482.1:0-2906 GCA_044345315.1 Lysobacteraceae bacterium | reverse complement strand
CCTGGTCCAGAACGACATCAAGCGCGTCGTCGCGTACTCCACGCTGTCGCAGCTGGGCTACATGACCGTCGCGCTGGGCGTGTCGGCGTATTCGGCGGCGGTCTATCACCTGATGACCCACGCCTTCTTCAAGGCGCTGCTGTTCCTCGCCGCCGGTTCGGTGATCATCGGCATGCACCACGAGCAGGACATGCGCAAGATGGGCGGCCTGCGCAAGTACATGCCGATCACGTTCTGGACCAGCCTGCTCGGCACCCTGGCCCTCGTCGGCACGCCGTTCCTGAGCGGCTTCTACTCCAAGGACACGATCATCGAGGCCGCGAAATTCCACGCCGACGGCGGCAACTGGGTCGCGACCTACGGTTACTGGGCGGTGCTGCTCGGCGCCTTCGTGACCTCGTTCTACAGCTTCCGTCTGCTGTACATGACCTATTTCGGCGAGGAGCGTTTCCGCAACGCGCATGCCGACGGTCATCATGCCGACGAACACCATGCGGACGACCATCATGCCGGTGCGCATCACGCCGACGATCATCATGGCGACGACCATCACGCCGACGACCATGGCCATCACGGCCCGCACGAGCCGCACGAATCGCCCTGGGTGGTGACCCTGCCGCTGATCCTGCTGGCGATCCCGTCGATCCTGATCGGCTTCGTCACCGCCGGACCGATGCTGTTCGGCACCGACATGATGGGCCACGCCCAGCAGCTGCCGTATTTCGCCGGCGCGATCGACGTGCAGGCCGCCAACGACGTGCTGGCCCGGGTCAAGGAAGCGCTCTGGCACGGCCCGGTCGCGTTCGCGCTGCACGGGTTCATGGCCCCGGCGTTCTGGCTGGCCTTCGCTGGCTTCGCGCTCGCGACCTGGATGTACCTGCTCAAGCCCGGTCTGCCGGCGAAGGTCGCGGCCTTCCCGCCGTTCGCGCTCGCCGCGCGCGTGCTCAACAACAAGTACGGCATGGACGACCTGTGGATCGGCGGTTTCGCCGGCGGCGGTCTGCTCGCCGGCAGGCTGTCGCGCCGCCACGACGAGACCGTGATCGACGGATTGATCGTCAACGGCAGCGCCCGCATCGTCGACCTGTTCTCGGGCCTGATGCGCAAGACACAGTCCGGCTATCTCTACCACTACGCCTTCGCGATGATCCTCGGCCTGATCGCTCTTCTGGCCGTGCTGATCAAGTTCTGGCGCTGACCGACACGCAACCGACGGATACCCCATCGCGATGCATCACTGGCCTCTTCTTAGCATCCTGATCTGGTTGCCGATCATCGGCGGCGGGCTCGCGCTCATGCTCGGCAATCGCCGTCCGCAAGCCGCGCGCTGGCTGGCGCTCGCGGTCGCGCTGGCGACCTTCGCGCTCAGCATCCCGCTGTTCACCGGCTTCGACCCGACCTCGTTCGATCTGCAGTTCGTCGAACGCCGCGAATGGATTCCCGCCTACGACATCCAGTACCACCTCGGCGTCGACGGCATCTCGATCGCGCTGATCCTGCTGACCACCCTGACCACGGTGCTGGTGCTGATCGGCGCCTGGGGCTCGGTCGACAAGCGCGTGAACCAGTACGTCGCCGCCTTCCTGTTCCTCGAAGGCCTGATGGTCGGCGTGTTCGCCGCGGTCGACGCGATGCTGTTCTACGTGTTCTTCGAGGGCATGCTGATCCCGATGTTCATCATCATCGGCGTCTGGGGCGGCCCGCGGCGTGTCTATGCGTCGGTGAAGTTCTTCCTGTACACCTTCCTCGGCTCGGTCTTCATGCTGGTCGGGTTGATCTACCTGTACCTGAAGGCCGGCAGCTGGCAGTTGCCCGATCTGTACGCGCTGCAGCTGACCGCGACCGAACAGATGTGGCTGTTCTTCGCGTTCCTGGTCGCGTTCGCGGTCAAGGTGCCGATGTTCCCGGTCCACACCTGGCTGCCCGACGCCCACGTCGAGGCGCCGACCGGCGGTTCGGTGGTGCTGGCCGCGATCATGCTGAAGATCGGCGGCTACGGCTTCCTGCGCTTCAACCTGCCGATCGTCCCCGACGCCAGCCACGAATACGCCTGGCTGGTGATCGCGCTCAGTCTGATCGCGGTGGTCTACATCGGCCTGGTCGCGCTGGTCCAGCAGGACATGAAGAAGCTGATCGCGTATTCGTCGATCTCGCACATGGGCTTCGTCACCCTCGGCATCTTCATCGCCTTCATGCTGATCCGCGACTCCAGCGATCCGCAGGCCTCGGACGCCGCGCGTCTCGGCCTGCAGGGCGCGATGGTGCAGATGATCTCGCACGGCTTCATCTCCGGCGCGATGTTCTCCTGCGTCGGCGTGCTCTACGACCGCATGCACAGCCGCATGATCCACGACTACGGCGGCGTCGCCAACGTGATGCCGTGGTTCGCGATGTTCTTCGTGTTCTTCGGCATGGCCAACTCCGGCCTGCCGGGCACTTCCGGTTTCGTCGGCGAGTTCATGGTCATCCTCGCCGCCTTCCAGGCGCATCCGGTCATCGCCTTCGTCGCCGCGATCACCCTGATCGTCGGCGCCGCCTACACCCTCTGGCTGGTGAAGCGGATCGTGTTCGGCGAGATCGGCAACGCGCACGTGGCGGAGCTGGAGGACATCAACCCGCGCGAGTGGATCGTGCTCGGCACGTTCGCAGCGGGCACCCTGCTGCTGGGCGTGTATCCGAAACCGTTGACCGATCTGATGGAACCCGCCATCGCCCAGCTCGCCAGCCAGCTGGCGATCAGCAAGCTCTGAGAATGACACAGGCCCCAGGCACACCATGACCCCCTTGAACGTCACCGCCGCCGATCTGATGCCGCTGCTGCCGGAGCTGACCCTCGTCGGCGCCGCCTTCGCGCTGCTGATGCTCGACCTGTTCGTTTCCGAGCGCCGTCGCGGTGTGGTCCATGC
>JBIJBH010000481.1:0-2910 GCA_044345315.1 Lysobacteraceae bacterium | reverse complement strand
GGCGAGGCCTTCGACAAGTCGGCCAAGCTGATGGGCCTGCCTTATCCGGGCGGACCGCAGTTGGCGGCGCTGGCGCAGCAGGGTACGCCGGGCCGGTTCCGGTTCCCGCGGCCGATGACCGACCGCCCGGGGCTGGATTTCAGCTTCAGTGGACTGAAGACCCAGGTCCTGCTGGCCTGGCGCGATTGCGACCAGTCCGACACCACCCGCGCCGACATCGCCCGCGGCTTCGAGGATGCGGTGGTCGACACCCTGGCGATCAAATGCGAGCGTGCGCTGGACGCGGCCGGTTCGAAGGTGCTGGTGGTCGCCGGCGGGGTCGGCGCCAACCGCCGCCTGCGCGAAAAGCTGCACGCGATGGCGGCGAAGCGCGGCGGCCGGGTCTGCTTCCCGCGGCCCGATCTGTGCACCGACAACGGCGCGATGATCGCCTTCGCCGGCGCCCTGCGCCTGCAGGCGGGCGAACGCGCGGGGCCGGCGGTGCATGTGACGCCGCGCTGGGATATGGCAACCTTGCCGGCCGTCGAGCCCGGAGTCGTACATGGATAAAGTGTTCATCGAAGCCCTCGAGATCGAGGCCCTGATCGGCATCTATGACTGGGAGCGGCGGATCCGGCAGCCGCTGGTCTTCGACATCGAGATGGCGTTCGACAACCGCAAACCCGCGGCCAGCGACGACATCGCCGACACGCTCGACTACAAGGCGGTCAGCAAGCGCCTGATCGACTACGTTTCGCAGTCCTCGTTCGGGCTGGTCGAGACCCTGGCGGAGCGCTGCGCGGCGATCATCCTCGACGAATTCGCGGTCTCGCACGTGCGCCTGAAGCTGAGCAAGCCCGGCGCGGTGCGCGGCGCGCGCGCGGTGGGCGTGATCATCGAGCGCGGTCGCGGCTGACGTGGGTCGCGCCTATCTCAGCCTCGGCAGCAACATCGACGCCGAGCGCAACCTGCGCTCCGCGTTCGCGGCGCTGCGCGCGCGTTTCGGCGCGGTGGTCGCGTCCACCGTCTATCGTTTTCCGGCGGTCGGCTTCGACGGGCCGGATTTCCTCAACGCCGCCGCGATCGTCGACAGCGATCTCGACCCGTTCGCGCTCAACGACTGGCTGCACGCGCTGGAAGATGCGCACGGGCGTGATCGCAGCGGGCCGCGCTTCGGCGACCGGCCGCTGGACATCGACATCGTGTTCTATGACGACCTGGTGCTGGAGGGGCCCGGCCATCTGCAGTTGCCGCGCGACGAACTGCGCCATGCCTTCGTGTTGATGCCGCTGGCGGAGATCGCGCCCGACTTCGTCGATCCGCGCAGCGGACGCAGCCTCGGCGCGCTGTGGGCCGAGTCGTCCGAACGCGACGTGGCCTGCGCGCCGGCGTTCGCGCCCGACGACGCGATCTGACGCCCGGTTTCAGGCGTCCAGCATCCGCCCGCCGTCCAGACGCAGCACCTGACCGGTGGTGTAAGTCGCGTCCTGCAGCAGCCAGCGCACCGCTTCGGCCACTTCGCGTTCGTCGCCGGTGCGCGCCAGCGGGGTCTTCGCCAACAGCGCGGCCTTGGCGGCTTCGGATTTGCCGCTGTCGGGCCAGAGGATCGCGCCCGGCGCGATCGCGTTGACCCGCACCCGCGGCGCCAGCTCCAGGGCGAGGCCGCGGGTGGCGGCGACCAGCGCGGCCTTGCTCATGCAGTAGACCAGGTGATCGCGCAGCGGCCGCTCGGCGTAGATATCGGTCAGATTGACGATCGCGCCGCCGGATGCGGCCAGATGCGGCGCCGCGGCCTGCGCCAGCGCCAGCGGGGCGCGGGCGTTGGTCAGGAACTGGCTGTCCCAGGCGTCCGGGGTGATCGTGCCCAGCGGCGTGGGCGTGAACGCCGAAGCATTGTTGACCAGCGCATCCAGTCGCCCGAAGCGGCCGACCGTGTGCGCGACCAGCTCGGGCAGACGATCCCAGGCGTCGAGATCGGCCTGCAGGGCGAGCGTGCTGTCGGGCCGAGTGGCCTCCAGTTCGGCGACCAGCGCGTCCATGTCGGCGCGCGATTGCCGGTAGTGCAGGGCGAGGTCGTAGCCGGCGGCGTGCAGGCGGCGGGCGATCGCCGCGCCGACGCGGCGGGCGGCGCCGGTGACGAGGGCGACGGGGCGGTGATCGGGCATGCGCAGGTCCGGCGAGGAAGCTGCGGGCATTTGACCACAGTCGGATCGCGGTCGCGGTGATCCGCATGCAGGAAGATCCGCACGCAAGAAGATCCGCGCGCAGGAAGATCCGCGAGGAGGAAGATCCGCGAGGAGGAAGCCTCGAAACAAGCGCGGAGGCGGGCGCGTCCGGGCGGCGATTCGTTATTCTGTACCGCCCCCGCAACGGAAGCCGCCGCATGCAGACCGACGACGATCTGGACCCCGACGCGCGGGCGCACAGCGAGCGCCTGGCGACCCTGATCCGGGACCAGATCGCGAGCAACGGCGGCGCGCTGCCGTTCTGGCGGTTCATGGAGCTGGCCCTGTATGCGCCGGGGCTGGGTTACTACAGCGCTGGCGCGACCAAGCTCGGGCCCGGCGGCGACTTCATCACCGCGCCCGAACTGGGGCCGCTGTTCGCCGAATGCGTGGTCGAGGCCTTGGCGCCGGCGCTGCGTTCGCTGGGCGGCGGTGCGACGTTCATGGAGATCGGCGGCGGCACCGGCGCTTTCGCCGAGGTCGCGATGCAGCGGCTGGCCGCGCTGGGCACCTTGCCTGCGCGCTACGCGATCCTCGAACCCAGCGCCGACCTGCGCCAGCGTCAGCAGGATCGGCTGCGCGAGCGTCTGCCGCCGGCCGCGTTCGCGCGGGTCGAATGGCTGCAGACCCCGATCCCGTCGCGCTGGAACGGCGTGGTGTTCGCGAACGAGGTGATCGACGCGCTGCCGACCTCGCGTTTCGCGAT
>JBIJBH010000480.1:0-2921 GCA_044345315.1 Lysobacteraceae bacterium | reverse complement strand
GGACAGGCGCAGATAGGTCAGCGATTCGGCGTCGATCGGGAAGATGCCGCAGGTCGCGCCGTATTCCGGCGCCATGTTGGCGATGGTGGCGCGGTCGGCCAGCGGCAGATGCCGCAGCCCGTCGCCAAAGAACTCGACGAACTTGCCGACGACCCCGTGTGCGCGCAGCAGTTGGGTCACGGTCAGCACCAGATCGGTCGCGGTCGCGCCTTCCGGCAGGCGCCCGCTCAGGCGGAAACCCACCACCTGCGGGATCAGCATCGACGAGGGCTGTCCGAGCATCGCCGCCTCGGCCTCGATTCCGCCCACGCCCCAGCCGAGCACGCCGATGCCGTTGATCATCGTGGTGTGGCTGTCGGTGCCGAAGACGGTGTCCGGGAAGGCGTAAAGCTCGCCGTCGATCTGCCGCTCCATCACCACCCGGGCGAGATGTTCGAGATTGACCTGATGGACGATGCCGGTGTTCGGGGGCACCACCTTGAAGTTGTCGAACGCCTTCTGGCCCCAGCGCAGGAAGGCGTAGCGCTCGCGATTGCGGCGGAATTCGATCTCGCCGTTGAGATCCAGCGCCTCTGGCCGGCCGAAGACGTCCACCTGCACCGAATGGTCGATCACCAGCTCGGAGGGGATCAGCGGATTGATCCGCGCCGGATCGCCGCCGAGCCGCACCATCGCGTCGCGCATCGCGGCCAGATCGACCACGCAGGGCACGCCGGTGAAGTCCTGCAGCACCACCCGCGCCGGCATGAACGCGATTTCGGTGTCCGGTTCCCGCGCCGGGTCCCAGTGCGCGACCGCTTCGATGTGTTCGGGCAGTACGCTGACGCCGTCCTCGTGGCGCAGCAGGTTCTCGAGCAGGATCTTCATCGAATAGGGCAGGCGGGCGAGACTGCCGAACCGCGCTTCCAGGCGCGGCAGGCTGAAGTAGGCGAGCGAACGGCCGCCGATCTCGAGACGGCTGCGGGTGCCGAAGGAATCGCGCATGACAAGGCTCCAGGGTGAGGGGGCAGGGCGTTCCCAGTGTATGCACAGATCGGGGCGATCCATGCGAGCCGCGACCGGCGGTCGCGGTCTGCGGCGGAACGCGCTCTCCGGATGGGGGCGAATCGCCCGGACACACCGGGGTCTGTCATGGAGTACGCATGAAAAAGTATGTATCATTCCCGCATACTTTTCCCGGGAGCCCGCGATGGAAGCCACCGTCGCCGAACGCGGCCAGATCACCCTGCCCAAGGCGGTGCGCGACGCGCTGGGCCTGACCAAGGGCACCGTGCTCAAGGTCGAACTGGAGGGCAGCCGGATCATCCTGCGCAAGTCGGTGGATGATGCGGTCTCGCGCGCCCGGGGCCGGTTCCGGCTCGACGGTTTCGCCAGCACCGACGCCGCGATCGAGGCCGTCCGCGGCCGCGCGGCCGAGGGCGAACCGGAGGCGACGTGATCGCGATCGATTCGCCGGTCCTCGTCGACCTGCTCGCCGACGGCCCCCGCGCCGACGCCACCGAGGCCTGTCTGCGCCAGTGTCTGAGCGCCGGCCCGGTGGTCGTCTGCGACGTGGCCCTGGCCGAGGTCTGCGGCGCGCTTCGCGACGGTGCCGAGGCGCTGACCGTGCTGGAGGAGATGAGCATCCGGTTCAGTCCGCTGGAGCCCAAGTCCGCCTTGCGCGCCGGCGAGATGCAGCGCCGCTTCCGCCAGCGCACCGGCGGCGGCCAGCGCGCCGCGCCCGATTTCCTGATCGGCGCCCATGCCCTGCTGCAGTGCAATGGACTGATCACGTTCGACGACGGATTCTTCCGCGAGTACTTCAAGGGCCTGAAACTGATCGTGCCCGCCGCCTGACCCGTCGCAGAGCCTTTACGACCCCCTCCGACCCCACCCCATCCCGTCACGTTCCACGCAGGAGTTTCCAGATGCTCGCCGCCTATCGCCAACACGTCGCCGAACGCGCCGCCCTCGGCATTCCGCCGCTGCCGCTCACCGCGCAGCAGACCGCCGAGGTCATCGAGTTGCTCAAGGCACCGCCGGCGGGCGAAGAAGCCACTCTCGTCGACCTGATCGCGAACCGCGTGCCCGCCGGCGTCGACGACGCGGCCAAGGTGAAGGCCTCGTACCTCGCCGCCGTTGCCTTCGGCACCGAGTCCTGCCCGCTGATCACCCGCGAGCGCGCCACCGAACTGCTCGGCACCATGCTCGGCGGCTACAACATCCATCCGCTGGTCGAACTCCTCGACGACGCCCTCGTCGGCACGATCGCCGCCGATGCGCTCAAGCACACGCTGCTGATGTTCGACGCCTTCCACGACGTGGAAGAGAAGGCCCGGGCCGGCAACGTGAACGCCAAGGCCGTGCTGCAGAGCTGGGCCGACGCGGAATGGTTCACCAGCAAGCCGGAAGTGCCGCAGTCGCTGACCATCACCGTGTTCAAGGTGCCGGGCGAGACCAACACCGACGACCTGTCGCCGGCACCTGACGCGACCACGCGCCCGGACATCCCGCTGCACGCGCTGGCGATGCTCAAGAACAAGCGCGAAGGCGCGCCGTTCGTGCCGGAAGAGGACGGCAAGCGCGGCCCGATCCAGCAGATCCTCGACCTGAAGGCCAAGGGCCATCTGGTCGCCTATGTCGGCGACGTGGTCGGTACGGGTTCGAGCCGCAAGTCGGCGACCAACTCGGTGCTGTGGTGGACCGGTGAGGACATCCCCTACATCCCGAACAAGCGTTTCGGCGGCGTCTGCCTCGGCAGCAAGATCGCGCCGATCTTCTACAACACGATGGAAGACGCCGGCGCGCTGCCGATCGAGCTGGATGTCTCGAAGATGGAGCACGGCGATGTGGTCGAGCTGCGCCCCTACGACGGCAAGGCGCTGAAGAACGGCGAGACGATCGCCGAGTTCGAGGTCAAGTCCGAGGTGTTGTTCGACGAA
>JBIJBH010000479.1:0-2936 GCA_044345315.1 Lysobacteraceae bacterium | reverse complement strand
GACCCGGGCGTCGCGGGGACGGCCCGGCCCCCGGTTGCCGCAGTGCACCATTTGTGCTTTAGTCGGGTCATCCAGCGACTGGGAACTCGCGGATCGAGGCGTCGGCCCGATCCGCGCGGGATACGTCGCCCCCGCGCCTCCCGGATGTTTCCCTCCCGGAAGTTTCCCCCTCGGAAGTTTTCCCTCGGAGTCCCCACCCGAATGGAAAGTCACCAACCCGGCTCCCGTCGCCTGCCATTCGACGGCCTCTACGACCCGCGCGACGAGCGCGATGCCTGTGGTTTCGGCCTGATCGCGCATCTGGACGACCGCCCGAGCCGCGGCCTGGTGACCCAGGCGCTGGACGCGCTGATCCGGATGACCCATCGCGGCGGCATCGCCGCCGACGGGCTCAGCGGCGACGGCTGCGGACTGCTGCTCAAGACCCCCGACGCCTTCCTGCGCGCGCTCGCGGCCGAATCGGGCATCGCCCTCGGCCAGCGCTACGCCTCGGGAATCGTATTCATGCCGGCCGCAGCCGAGACCGCGGAGCGGGTGCGCGCGACCTTCGCCCAGGCGCTGCGCGAAGTGGGACTCGCGGTGTCCGGCTGGCGCGTCGTTCCGATCGACGAGCGCGTCTGTGGCCGGCTCGCGAAAGCGACGATGCCGGCGATCGAACAGATCTTCGTGGTGCCGGTGCTGGACGTGGAAGGCGCGCGGATGACGCCTGCCGCGTTCGCGCGCGCGCTCTATCTCGCGCGTCGCCGCGCCGAGCAGCGCCTGCGCGACGTGCCCGAGCTGTACGTGGTCAGCCTCGCCGCCGACAGCATCGGCTACAAGGGCATGGTGCTGCCGCAGTATCTGGCGGAGTTCTATCCCGACCTGCAGCGGCCGGAGCTGGCGAGCAGCGCGGTGGTGTTCCATCAGCGCTTCTCCACCAACACCAGCCCGCGCTGGCCGCTGGCGCAGCCGTTCCGGCTGCTCGCGCACAACGGCGAGATCAACACCATCTCCGGCAACCGGCTGTGGGCGCAGGCGCGCGCGCAGGTGTGGCGCAGCAGCGACTTCGATCCGTCCGAGTTCGACCGCGCGATCGAGACCGACGGCTCCGATTCGCAGAGTCTCGATTCGATGCTGGAGCTGCTGCAGGCCGGCGGCATGGACCTGCTCAAGGCGCTGCGCGTGCTGATCCCGCCGGCGACCCAGTCGCTGGAATACCGCGACGCCGATCTGCTCGCGTTCTACGAGTACTACGCGATCAACAGCGAGCCCTGGGACGGCCCGGCGGGCATCGTCGCCTTCGACGGCCGCTACGCCGCGTGCACGGTCGACCGCAACGGCCTGCGCCCCGCGCGCTGGCAGCTCGGCGACGATCGCGTGTTCATGGTCGCCTCCGAGGCCGGCGTGTGGGACGTCGACGAGGCGCGCATCCTCGCCCGCGGCAAACTCGGCCCCGGACAGATGATCGCCGCCGATCTGGCCACCGGCCGCCTGCTCGATTCCGAGGCCATCGATCAGATCAACCGCGCTCGCGCGCCGTACAAGCAATGGCTCAAGCAGGGCATGACCTACCTGCACACCGAACTGGTCGATCCCAATCTCACCGCCGCGCCGTTCGATCCCTCCACCCTCGCCGGCTTCCAGAAACTCTTCCAGCTCACCCGCGAGGAGCGCGAGCAGATCCTGCGCCCGCTGGCGGAGACCGAGCAGGAAGCGGTCGGCTCGATGGGCGACGACGTGCCGATGGCCGCGCTGTCGGCGCAGATCCGTCCACTCTACGACCGCTTCCGCCAGGCGTTCGCGCAGGTCACCAATCCGCCGATCGATTCGCTGCGCGAGGACTGCGTGATGTCGCTCGCGACCCAGATCGGGCCGGAGGGCAACCTGTTCGTCGACGGCCCCGAGCAGGTGCGGCACGTGATGCTGAACTCGCCGGTGCTCTCGCAGCGCAAGCAGCGCCAGCTGCTGACGATGGCGCCGTTCGCCGATTCGCATCGCTATCTCGATCTGAACTACACGCCCGAGGAAGGCCTGCGCGACGCGCTGCTGCGGCTGTGCGCCGAAGCCGAGGCCGCGACCCGCGACGGCGTGCAGATGCTGATCCTCACCGACCGCCGGCCGCGGCGCGATCAGTTGTTGGTGCACGCCCTGCTCGCCACCGGCGCGGTGCACCGGCATCTGGTCAGCGTCGGCCTGCGCTGCGCGGCCAATCTCATCGTCGAGACCGGCACCGCGCGCGATCCGCATCACTTCGCCTGCCTGATCGGCTACGGCGCGACCGCGGTGTATCCGTATCTGGCCTACCAGACCCTGCACGATCTGGGCGAGCGCGGCATCCTCAAGACCAAGCACGGCGAAGCCACCCAGATCGGCCGCAGCTACCGCCGCGGGATCAAGAAGGGGCTGCTCAAGATCATCTCGAAGATGGGCATCAGCACCATCGGCAGCTATCGCGGCGCGCAGTTGTTCGAGATCGTCGGGCTGGCGCCGGAAGTGGTCGAGCTGTGCTTCGCCGGCACGCCGTCGCGGATCGGCGGCGCGACCTTCGCGCAGCTGCAGGCCGAGACCGCGCAGATCGCCGCACGCGCCTGGGACAACAACGCGCTGCCGGAGATCGGCGGCCTGCTGCAGTACACGCCGAACGGCGAGTATCACCAGTACAACCCCGACGTGGTCACCACCCTGCAGCGCGCGGTGCGCAGCGGCACCCGCGCCGACTGGGACGCCTACGCCGCCAGCGTCAACGAACGCCCGCCCGCGGCGCTGCGCGATCTGCTGGCGCTGGACACCGCGAAAGTCGCGCCCATCCCGCTCGACGACGTGGAGCCGGTGTCGTCGATCGTGCGCCGCTTCGACAGCGCGGCGATGAGTCTCGGCGCGCTGTCGCCCGAAGCGCACGAAGCGCTGGCGATCGCGATGAACCGCCTCGGCGGGCGCAGCAATTCCGGCGAAGGCGG
>JBIJBH010000478.1:0-2939 GCA_044345315.1 Lysobacteraceae bacterium | reverse complement strand
AACTCTTCTTCGGTGAGATCCGGGTGCAACATGCGGTCGAGGGTCTTCTCGTAGGCGAGGTTGGCGGTCTCGCCGTCGACGATCAGCGCGTAGTCGATCTCGCCGCGCTCGATCATGCGGCTGGCGATGTCCATGCCGTTGAGGAAGGCCAGACAGGCGTTGGCGACGTCGAAGTTCTGGCAGGTATCGGGCAGACCGAGGTTGCCGGAGACGATGCTGGCGGTGGACGGCTCCAGATAGTCGCGGCTGACCGAGGTATTGACCAGCAGACCGACGCGGGAGGGATCGATACCGGCATCGGCCAGCGCCTTCACGCCGGCGAGGGTGGCGGCGTCGGATGCCTTGACGTTGTCGTCCCAGAGACGGCGGGAATGGATCCCGGCGATGTCCTCGAGCACGTTGGACTTGATGCCGAGGCGGTCCAGGGTGGGCTTGAGGCGGTCATTGATCTCGGCGCTGGTCAATTGACGCGGGGCGTCGATGTGGGCCAGGCCGGCGATGGCAACGTGTTGGAACAGCATGGGCAGGAGGCCCCGAGACAGGCAGGAACCCCATAGGGTACTGCCTTCCATGCCCCGGCGCATGCAAAAAGGCCGCGGATGGTCGCAGAAACGCGAATTTGCCGGCTCAGCCGGCCCGGCTGGCCCCGCTCCCGGCCAGCCTCAGGGGCAGGAAGGCCCAGCCGGCGGCCCTGGCGACCTGCGGGTCCGGGTGGCCGGCGAAGCGGTCGTGCCAGCGGCGGAGCCGGTCCGGCTCGGCGGGGACCGCGCCCAGCATGCCGCACAGCCGCGCCAGGCGGACGGGATCGTCGCGCCGCCATTC
Source organism: Lysobacteraceae bacterium (assembly GCA_044345315.1). Taxonomy (GTDB): domain Bacteria; phylum Pseudomonadota; class Gammaproteobacteria; order Xanthomonadales; family Xanthomonadaceae; genus Lysobacter_I. The sequence goes on along the minus strand of JBIJBH010000478.1, from coordinate 2,117 downwards.
GTCGGCGAGCACCGCCTCCCACCACGCCAGCGGCTGCCGGGCGAGGGCGCGCTGCAGGGGCCACAGCCCCCAGTCGCGATGGGCCAGGCAGAATTCCAGCGCCCAGTCCATGTCCGACGGGGGCAGACAGGCGCCCAGGGCTTCGATCGCGGCGCGGCGCCCTTCGCCGGCCCAACCGCCCCAGCGCTTCGAGCCCTCTCCCTCCCCGATCAAGGCCTTGAGCCGGGCGATGGCCGCGCCGTCGCCCCAGCGCCCGAGGCTGCCGATCGCCACCGTGCGCACGCCCCACCACTTGCTGGCCAGGGCGGCCTCCATCTCGCGCCACGCGGCGGCATCCGACGCGCGTTCGCCCAGGGCCCGCGCCTGTGCGCACAACTCGCGCAGCAGGTTCGCGCCCGGCGACGCCTCGGCATTGCGGCGGCGCCGGCGGCACGGCAGGCAGCGGACGGCGACGCTGTCGATCGGGCCGTGCGCGACTTCGTACCACCACTTCTGCTGTTTCGCGGTCCAGACCTCTTCGGCGCCGCAGTCGCGGCATTCGAAGACCGTGTCGACGTAGAACGCGGGCAGCGGCGCATAGGTATTGTTGTGCTGCATGAGCACCGCGCGATCGGCGGGCTCGACGCCGGCGCTTGGCGCGACGCCCGCCGCCGGCGTGCGTTCGAGACGCGCCTGCAGCCGCTTCGCCCGCTCCAGGCGTTTGCGGCGGATCTCCTCGCGGCGCTGTTTGCCGCTCTTGCTCACTTGCGGCAACGCCAGGCGATCCAGCGCTGCTCGCCTTCGACCGGCGGTGCGGCCGGCTGCACGGTGTCGGCGCCGAGGCCCGGAGCCTCGTTGCGGGCGAGCGTTTCCAGCTCGTCGCGGACCTTGCGCCCCTTCCGCTCGTAGAACACCAGGCTGTCGCGCACGGTGACGTCGATCTCGCCCCGCCGTTCGCAGCCGGCCGGCGCGCCGTCGACCACGCGCACGCGGTCGGCGCCGGGCGCCATGTGCACGAAGGTGCAGCCGACGATCGATGCGGAACAGCACAACACGGTCAGCAGACGCAGGGACATCGACGATGGCTCCGGAAACGCGATGCCCGCCATGATGGCGGGCATCGCGGAAGGGTCGCAACACGGAAGGGCAGCACGGGAACCCCGTTGTTCACCTTCGTCAGCCGCGGGCGCGGCCCGGAGGTCGTCGCCATTCACTTCATTTGCGGGCCGGTCATCTGCGGGCGGGCTTCCCGTCGGCGTCGACGATGCTGACCTCGCCGAGCTTCAGTTCGCGCACCGGCTTCTCGATCTGCTTGAGATCGCCGACCACGACCCAGGTCAGGGCATCGGGGTCGAGGGTCGCGGCCGCGGCCTTGACCTGATCGACGGTGAGGCCCTCGATTTCCGCCTTGCGCTGGAACACGTAGTCGTCGGCACGGCCGTAGCGGACGATGCCGGCGAGCGTGCCGAGCACCGCGCCCGCGGTTTCGTAGGAACCGGGCAGGCCGCGGATCTCGGTGGCCTGGATCTTGGCCACTTCCTCCGGCTTCGGCGGCGCCTTGCCGCCGGCGTATTCGCTGATCTCGCGATGCATTTCCTTCAGCGAATCGGCGGTGCGGTCGATCTGCACCGCGGCGAAGGCAATCCACGGCCGCTGGCCGAGCGCGCCGGAGGTCGAACTGTAGGAACCGTAGGCCCAGTGCTTGTTCTCGCGCAGGTTCATGTTCAGGCGCGAGGAGAACTCGCCGCCGAGCACCGAGTTGGCGATGTCGAACTTGACCGCGCCCGGATCGCGGGTCGAGGGCACCAACTGACCGACGTAGATGTTGGCCTGGATCGCGCCGGGCTGGTCGATCAGGAACACCCGCGGCTTCTTCGGCGTCGCGACCTGCGGGATCTCGGCGTTGGCGAGCGCGCCGCCCTCGGCCTTCCAGTCGCCGAAGTGCTTCTCGAGCAGCGGCACGATGTCCTTGAGCGTGGTGTCGCCGACGATCAGCAGGGTGGCGTTGTCCGGACGCACCCAGCGCGCGTGATAGGCCTGCAGTTCGTCGCGGGTCAGCGACGAGATCGAGGCCTCGGTACCGGTGCCGCTGAACGGGATCGCGTAGGGATGGCCTTCGCCGTAGAGCAGCGGCGGCA
>JBIJBH010000072.1:0-11044 GCA_044345315.1 Lysobacteraceae bacterium | reverse complement strand
ACTACGACATCCCCTACGACACCGAGAGCTACGTCCACCGCATCGGCCGCACCGGCCGCGCCGGGCGCAGCGGCGAGGCGATCCTGTTCGTCAGCCCGCGCGAGAAGGGGATGCTGCGTGCGATCGAGCGCGCCACCCGCCAGCCGATCGCCGAGATGCAGTTGCCGAGCGTGGAAAGCGTCAACGATGCGCGGGTCAACAAGTTCCTCGGCCGGATCAGCGATGCGCTGGCGCAGGACGAAAGCGGTGGCGAGCTGGGCTTCTATCGCGAACTGGTCGAACGCTACGAGCGCGAACGCAACGTGCCCGCGATCGAAGTCGCCGCGGCGCTGGCCAAGCTGCTGCAGGGCGATACCCCGCTGCTGCTGGCGCCGGAGCGCAAGCGCGAGCCGCAGGCGCTCGGGCAGCAGCGCGAATACGTCGAGCGCGCGGAGCGCGGCGAACGCAGCGAGCGTCCCCAGCGCAGCGAAGCCGAGCAGGGCGAGCGCCCCGCGCGGCCGAAGAAGGACATCGGCCCGCGCCAGCCGCCGGAACCGGGCATGGACACCTACCGGATCGAGGTCGGGCACATGCACGGGGTCAAGCCGGCGAACATCGTCGGCGCGATCGCCAACGAAGCCGGGCTCGAAAGCAAGTACATCGGCCGCATCGACATCCACGACGATCATTCGATCCTCGACCTGCCCGAAGGCATGCCCAAACCGCTGCTGATGCATCTGAAGAAGGTGCGCGTCGCCGGCCAGATGCTCCGTCTGCAGCGGGTCGCCGATGCCGACGGCGACGCGTCTCCGAAACCGCGCGGCTTCCGCCCACCGTCCACGCGCCCGTCCGGCCCGAGACCGGGCGGCAAGCCCGGCGCGAAGCCGGGCGGAAAAAAACCGCACCGCAAGGGATCTTCGTCGGGGTTCCGGCCGAAGGATTGACGAGACGCCCGCCGCTCAGCGGCGGTGGGCGTCGTCCGCGGGCGTCGACTTTTCCAACTCGCGCGCGATCGCCGGGTCCAGCGTCACGCGCCCGACGCGGGTCGCGGTCGCACGCTGCGCGGGATCCGCCGTTTTCCCTGCACCTTCCGCCGTGGCCGATTTCGCGTCCGCGCTCATCGCTTCGGCGCCCGTCGCCTGTGCCTGCATCGCTTCGGCTTTCATCGCCTCTGCGGTCGCCTGGCAGGGATTGGGATTGCGGAAGAACAGCGAGGCTTCGAGCGCATCGGCGAGCTGCAGCGAATAGTCGGCGCTGACCAGCGTCGCCGGCTGCGTCGGCGCCAGATCGCAGCCGTCGCCGCCGGATGTCGTCAGGCCGAACGCCTGATGGCCGAGCAGATTGCGGAACCAGGTCATGTCCTGCGCATCGCTGCAGGCGGCGGGCGGAATCAGGCGCGCGCCGCGGAATGCGCGCAGCGAGGTCGCGCCGGGCGAGACCTGCGCGGTCGAATGGCAGCTGATGCAGGACGACAGCGGGTTGTCGACCGGACCGTTGAGTCGGCCATGGCGTCCGAGCGAGCCCTGGAACACCGCGGGAATCCCGGGGCTGATCCAGCTCTCGTCGAGCGTGCCGACGCCGGTCGCGGTCACGTCCGGATCGTTGCCCCACTGCAGGCCGATCGGCTTGAGTCGGCGCCACGGGACCGGTTCGCCGGTCATGGTCTCGTCGTAGACGAAGGTCGCGAAGACCCAGCCGGTCTGCGCCGAACGCGGATCCTTCACCGCCACGTCGACCTGGATCAGACGCACTGTCTTCAGCGGCGCGGCCGGCGCCTGCACATCCTGCACCTGCCATTGCGGTGCACCGTCCAGCGGATACTGCGCGTTGACTTTCGCGGGGTCGTGTTCGGCGAACAGCAGCTTGAACACGTAGGCGCCGTCGATGAACTGCGCCTTGGACGGATCCGCCAGCGTCGGGTCGGGGTCCCTGAACACTTGGCCGATGGTGTAGCCGCCGATGGTGTTGTAGTAGCCGATCGCGAAAGAGTCGAGCGAATTTCCCGGCAGGATCCAGGCGTGCTGTTGCGCCTGCAGCGGTCGTTCCTTGGTCAGGCCGCGATAGGGCTCGCGCCGGCTGGTCGGCGATGTCGTCATCATCGGCACGTGATACCAGCGCCGCGCACGGTTGTTCTGGGCGATGAAGTCGGCGTCGACCATGCCTTCCAGCAGATATTCCTTCAACGCGTCGAGATAGGCCGCGCGCTGCGAGGGCGCCCGGAAATCATGCGCGCTCCAGGGGCCGGTGCCGGGCTGGAACGGATCCCAGCGCACGACCACCGTGCGGCCGTCGACCTCGCCGAACACCGGAATCCCCAGCGGATAGCCCTGCGCCAGCTGGAACGAGGCGCTGCCCGCTGCCGGCGGGTTGCGCGAGATCCAGTCCGGGAACCAGCCCGAGCACTGGGCGACATAGCCGGTGCCGGGCCCGCCGAATTGTCCGGTAGGTGGCGTCGCGTCGATGGTCGAGGGATCGCGTCTGCAGGCCGTCAGCAGCGCCAGTGCGCAGCACAGGCCCAGCACGGTGCGGACGGGATCGAGGCGAGGGCGGGTCATGGCTCATTCCTTCGAGAGTGTTCCGACCGAGCCAACGCGGTCGCAGCGCGGGATCGGCCAGCCTCGCACGACCGGTCGCGCGACTCGCCGACGAACGGCGCGCTACCATCCACCTTCTCCATCGCGAGCGCGCGCGCATGATCATCCCGAAATACTGGGCCGAAGCCAGACTCCGCCATCGCGATCGTCGGCACCGCATCAGCGTGCATCGTTTCGGCTGGTCGGACATCGACGAAGCCGCGGCACAGGCGCATGCGGAAACCCGCGCGGCAGAGGCGCTGGCGCGGCTGCTCGCCGGCGAGGATCTGCCCCGGCGCGAGCGGCGGGTCGCCTACAACGGCGCCGATGGCGTACCGATCCGTGAGGAGATCGTCGCGCGCCACGGCGACAGCGTCGTCAGCCGCACCGGCTACGGCGCGCTGTGCCTGAACACCCCCGACGTGCTGTTCGCGGACATCGATTTCGCCGAGACGAGTCGGCCGCGGCACGTGCTGGCGTCGATGGTGCTCGTGTTCGCGATCGTGGCGGGCGTATCGATCGCGATGTTCGGCATCCCGGCGCCCGGTGCGCTGTTGATGGCGTTCTTCGCTTCGCTCCTGTTGGGCGTGCCGCTGCCCGGCTTGCTGCGCGGGGCGGCGACCGCGCTGCGCGGTGGGCGCGAACGGGTCGCGCTGGAGCGCGTGCGCCGTTTCGTCCGCGCCCGCGAGGGATGGCGCGTCCGCGTTTACCGCACGCCCGCGGGGCTGCGCCTGATGGCCACGCATCGACGGTTCGCGCCGCGCGATCCCGATGTGCAGGCGTGCTTCGAGGCGCTGGGCGTGGATCCGCTGTATGCGCGCATGTGCTTTCGTCAGGACTGCTTTCGCGCCCGGGTCAGCCCCAAACCGTGGCGCATGGGCATGCAGCGGCTGCGTGCGCCGTATTCGGCGGCGTGGCGGCCCGAACACGCGGCGCTGCCGGCGCGACAGGCCTGGATCGGCGAATACGAAGACCGGGCCCGCAATTACGCCGCCTGCCGCTATCTCGAAACCGTGGGAAACGGCGAAGATGATCTCGCTGTCGCCGAAGTGTGCCTGCTGCACGACGATCTGTGCCGGGCGGAGGGCGATCTGCCGATCGCCTGATCCGCTCCCGATGCGCGCCGCACCGCCGTGCTGCGCGGACCGCAGCGGAAGACCGCCGTTCATCGGCGAAGCGGCTGCGTCGGCTTGATTCAATTCCATGTTTTCGGAATGATAGAATCATGGATCACGACAACACCATCGCCGCGCTGAAGGCGCTGAGCCAGGAACATCGGCTGCACGCTTTCCGTGCTCTGGTCGCGGCCGGGGAGGCGGGTCTGACGGTCGGCGAGCTGCGGGCCATCGTCGAGATTCCGCCAGCCACGCTCAGCGCGCACCTCAACGTGTTGCGCAACGCCGGGCTGGTGATCGATCGACGCGAGGGCCGGGTGATCCGGGTGCGTGCCGACTTCGCGCAGATGGATGCGCTGATCGCCTATCTCACCGAAAACTGCTGCGCGGGCGCCGTATGCGCGCCGACCGCGAGGCGTCGCGGCTGCTGATCGGCAGCCATCCGCAACCGAGGTCATCGATGAACGAACGCGTCTACACCATTCTCGTGCTGTGCACCGGCAACTCCGCGCGCAGCATCATGGGCGAAGCCCTGCTCAACGTGCTCGGAAAGGGGCGCTTCCGTGCGTTCAGCGCCGGCAGCAGGCCGAGCGGCACGGTGCAGCCGATGGCCGCGGAGCTGGCTGCGGGGATCGGGTACGACACCTCCGCGCTGCGCAGCAAATCCTGGGACGAATTCGCCCGCCCCGGCGCGCCGGAACTCGATCTGGTGGTCACCGTCTGCGACAACGCCGCCGGCGAGGCGTGCCCGGTCTGGTACGGCGCGCCGATCACCGCGCACTGGGGCATAGCGGACCCGGCCGCGGTCGAGGGCGACGAGGAGACCCGCCGTCGCGCATATCGCAAGGCGTTCACCGAACTGCGTCGGCGCGTCGAGCTGTTCGCCGCGCTGCCGATCGACAAGCTCGACCGACTGGTCGCCGAACAGAAAATCCGCGAGATCGGACAGATCGACAGCGGGCGGATCGACGCATGAGCGGCGCGTCGGGCGCGGCGTCGCGCGCGCTGGTCGCGGAATTCGTCGGCACCGCGGCGCTGCTGGCGATCGTGGTCGGCAGCGGGATCATGGGCGAGCGTCTCGCCGACGGCAACGTCGCGCTGGCGCTGCTCGCCAACGCCGCGGCCACCGCGGGCGGGCTGTACGTGCTGATCGTGCTGTTCGGCCCGCTGTCCGGTGCGCATTTCAATCCCGCGGTCACGCTGATCCTGCGTCTGAACGGCGAACGTCTGCCGGCGCCGGCCGCGGCCTACGTCGCGGTGCAGGTCGCCGCCGCCATCGTCGGCGTGTCGATCGCGCATCTGATGTTCGGCGAGGCGCTGTGGCAGCCGGGCGATCGGGCGCGCACCGGCGGCGCGCTGTGGTTCAGCGAAGGCGTCGCCACGTTCGGATTGCTGCTGACGATCCTGCTCGGCGCCCGCCATCGCCCGCAGGCGGTGCCGGCGCTGGTGGCGGCGTGGATCTTCGCCGCCTACTGGTTCACCGCGAGCACGTCGTTCGCGAACCCCGCGGTCACCCTCGCGCGCGCCTTCACCCAGACCTTCGCCGGCATCCGCTTTGCCGATGTTGGCGCTTTCGTGCTGTCCCAGTGCGTCGGAGCGCTGTTCGCATGGCGGGCGGCGCGCTGGTTGGCGCCCGCGGCGCCGGCGCAGACCCCAGGTTGACTGGCGGCTCAGCCGCCGCGCACTTCGATCGCGACATCGCCGACTTCGACCCGCTGTCCGGCGCGGATCTTCGCGGTCTTGCGCAGTTCCACCGCGCCGTCGACGCGGACTGCGCCGCTGGCGACCAGATGCTTGCCCGCGCCGCCGCTGTCGCAGACGCCGGCGAGTTTGAGCAACTGGTTGAGTTCGACGTGTTCGCGGTCGAGTTCGAAACGGATCGTGGGCATGCGGGTCCGGGCTGACATCGGTAGGGGCGGCGGGCGTAGCATAGCGGCAGCTTCGCATCCCTGCTGACACTGCGCTGTCAGCAGGCCCCGCCGATACTGCGGCTTCCCGCACTGGAGACACGATCATGCTCGCCTACACCACCCTCGGTACCCGCGATCTCGCCCGCGCCGCCGCCTTCTACGATGCCGTTCTCGCCGAGATCGGCGCGGCGCGTTTCATGGAGGAGCCCGACTATTTCATCGCCTGGGGCAACTCGAAGGACGGCGCCGGCCTCGGCATCACCTATCCCTTCGACAAACAGCCTGCGACGGTCGGCAACGGGGTGATGGTCGCGCTGGGCGCGACCAGCCGCGAACAGGTCGATCGCCTGTATGCGAAGGCGATCGAACTGGGCGCCACCGACGAAGGCGCCCCCGGTCAGCGTTATCCCGGTTTCTACGCAGCGTATTTCCGCGACCTCGACGGCAACAAGCTCAACTGCTGCTACATGGGCGAGTGAGCCCGCGCTGCGCGACAGGTCCGTGAACATGCGTCGTGCCGATCGTCTGTTCCGGATCGTGCAGCTCATCCGCGGTCGTCGGCTGACGACGGCCGCGCAGCTCGCCGAACGCCTCGAAGTCTCGCCGCGTTCGGTCTATCGCGACATCGCCGCGCTGCAGGCGCAGGGCGTGCCGATCGAAGGCGAAGCCGGCGTCGGTTACCGCATGCGCCGCGGTTTCGATCTGCCGCCGCTGATGTTCACGCGTCAGGAAGCGCAGGCCCTGGTGGCCTGCCTGCGCGTGGCGCAGCCGCGAATCGACGCCGCGCTGGCGGCGCATGCGGACGAGGCGCTGGCGAAGATTCTCTCCGTGCTGCCGGAGGCCGAACGCACGGCCGCCGAGCGGCTGTCGCTGTATGCGCTGCCGGTGGGTCCGGATGCGGAAACCCGCGAACGTCTCAGCCGCTTGCGCGTGGCGGCGGAGGACAAGATCCGGCTGCAGATCGACTATCGGGATCTCGCCGATGCGCGCAGTGTCCGTGTGGTGCGGCCGCTGGGCTGCTTCTACTGGGGCGAGGTGTGGACGCTCGCCGCCTGGTGCGAAATGCGCGGCGATTTCCGCAATTTCCGCGTCGACCGCATCGTCGCGATCAATGCGCTTCCGGGGCGTTTCCGCGACGAGCCCGGGCGGTCGCTCGCCGATCTGCTGCGCGCGTACGAGACCGATTGCGCGGACTGAGTCCGCGTCGTGCGATCACTCGATCCGCAGGCGGAGGCCGCGCCAGGCGAGCACCGCGCCGTCGCGATCGATGCGTTCGACCACGATTTCGCCAGACACGCCTTCGCCGAGCACGTCGCCTTCCTTCAGACGCTGGCCGTCGAGAATGATGAAGCGACGCGCCGGCGTTTCGTTCCACAGATGCATGCTGAGCTTGAGCGCCGGCAGTTCGCGGCGAAGCGCGGGTTCGAGTTCCGCCGGCGAAACGATGCGGTCGCCGCTGGGCGGCGGCGCAGGCGTCGCGACCGGCGCAGTCGCCGGCGCGGACACCGGCGGTGGCGCGGCCGGCTGCGTGGCCTGCTGCGTCGCGACGGCCGCAGGCGCAGGTGGTGGCGTCGCGGTGATCGGCGGTGCGGCGACGACCTGTGCGGGCGGTGGCGGCTGATCCGGCGCGGGTTCCGGCCGTGCGGTCGCGTCGGCTTGCGGTATCGCGACCTCGTCGGCTCCGGCTTGCGACGTGTCGGCGATGTCGCCGGTTTCGACGGCGGGTGCGGCCGCGACCGGCGCCTGCGCGCGCCGGGTCAGCAGTCCCACGGCGATCGCCAGTGCGATCGCGACCGCGACGCCGAGCGCCCACCACGGCCAGCGCGGTCGCGCCTGCGGCGGCGGCTGCGCCTGCGGCATGTGCGCGAACAGGTCGGGCGCTTCGCTGCGGCGGCGCGCGGCTTCGGATTTGCGCAGGGCGTCGAGGATGAAGGACATGGTCAGGGTTCCTGCGACCGCAGCCGCGGGCCGGGGTCGGTGCGGGTCAGCGCGAACAGCGTCTGCGGATCGAGCGCGCCGTCGTTGCGCAGGCCGTTGCGGGCCTGGAAGGTGCGCAGCGCGGTGGACAGATCGGTCGCGTCCACGCCTTCGCCGCGCAGCCGCGCGCGCAGCCATTCGGCGGCGACGTCGTCGCCGGCGGCGTAGCGCGCTTCGAGCGTGTCCGGCGCGCGCCACAGGGCGAGGAATTCGCCGTTCCACAGGCCGGCCAGACCGATCCGGTCCACTTCCAGCGTCGCCTCGCCCAGCGTGAGGCGCACGCGCGCGGCGTCGGCGCCGAGCAGCCGCGCCCAGGCGGTGTGCGGCTCGGCGCGCAGGCGCAGCAGCACCGGCCGGTCGTAGCGCAGCAGTTGTTCGATCTGGGCGCGGCTGCGCAGGCAGCGCCAGCCGGGCGCGGGCTGCGGCTGGCAGGCGTCGGGCGAGGCCGCACGCACCGCCGCGGGCGCGTCCCAGCTCGCGGCGAGCGCATCCCACGCGCGTCGATCGTGCACCGGCGTCGCGCGCAGGCGCTGCAGCAGGGCCGCGCCGTCGAGCGCGCCGTTCGCGACCTGCGTCGGCGCGATCGCCCGCAGCTGCGGTGCGGTCGTCGCGGCGTCGGCGACCGGGTCCGCATCGCGACGCATGAGGAAAAACGCCAGCGCCACCGCCGCGATCCCGATCGCGCCGGCGATCATGCGCCTGATCGGCGGCGAACGCCGGCCCATGCCGCCGCCCGTCGCGCGCGTCGGCGCCAGCGCCTCGTCGGCGGCGCGGTCGACGGTGCGCGCGTCGATGCTCAGCAGATCGTGGGCATAGCCGCCGAGCAGCGCGCGTTCGGCGATCACGTTGATCAGCCGCGGCACGCCGCCGCTGCGTTTGTGCACCCGCCGCACGGCGTCGGCCGAGAACGGGAAACGCTGCGCGCCGGCGATGTTCAGACGATGGCGCAGGTAGGCCGCGGTGCCGGCTTCGTCCAGCGGCCGCAGGTGATAGCGCGCGGTGATCCGCTGCGCGAGCTGGCGCAGGTCCGGGCGCGCCAGCAGCTCGCGCAGTTCGGGCTGGCCGATCAGGATGATCTGCAGCAGCTTCTGGGTTTCGGTTTCGAGATTGGTCAGCAGCCGCACCTGTTCCAGCGCGTCGGCCGAGAGGTTCTGCGCTTCGTCGATGATCAGCACCACGCGCTCGCCGCGGGCGTAGGCCTCCAGCAGATGCGTCCGCAGCGCGTCGTACAGCGCCTTGGCGCCGAGCGCCGGACGCGCGGCAGCGCGGCCGCGGCGCTTGCCGGAGGTCGCGGCCGGCGCAGCGGCGATCGGCAGCCGCAGTTCCTCGCAGATCGTCTGCATCAGCTCGACCGGATCCAGCCGCGGATTGAGCACCAGGGCGGCCTGGGTGTTCTCGGGCAACTGCTCCAGCAGCAGCCGGCTCAGCGTGGTCTTGCCGGTGCCCACTTCCCCGGTGAGCTGCACGAATCCGCCGCCGCCGCCCTGGCGGATCCCGTACAGCAGGTGCGCCAGCGCGTCCCGGTGCTGTTCGCTGAGGAACACGTAATGCGGATCCGGGGTGATCGAGAACGGCGCCTGTTCGAGGCCGTAGTACTCCAGGTACATGCGCGGGGCCGCGGCGAAGGGACGCCTAGACTGCCACAGCGGGCTGCGGCGCGGTCAGGCCCGGCCGGGCCGCGGCGGGTCCGTACCGTCATCGACGGCTTCGCCGATCACCTTGGCTTCGGTCACGGCCAGGGCCTCGGGGTGTTCGATCCGCCGCGGCCGCAGCAGCAGCGGATACGCCAGCACGGTCGCGAGGATGATCGCGACGCCGAGATAGAAAGTGGGCGTGAGTTCGCGCTGTTCGCCGAGCAGCACGATCGCGAGGAAGATCGCGTACACCGGTTCCAGGTTCACCGCGAGCTGGGCGCCGAAAGCGGTCATGTGGCGCAGCGCCATCAGCGACAGCGCGAACGGCAGCAGGGTGCAGGCGAGCGCCAGCGCCACCAGCCACAGCGCGTCGTGCGCCGTCGGCAGCACGAACGGGTCGCCGCCGAAGGCTTCGGGCGACAGCAGGCCCGACAGCGGCGCGATCAGGGTCATCGCGGCCACGCCGGCGGCCATTTCCAGCGCTGTTACCGACAGCGCGTCGGAGTGTTCGACCAGCCGCTTGTTGAGCGAATTGAACAGCGCGACCAGCAGCGCAGAGACCGCTCCGACCGCGATCCCTGCCAACATGCCGTCCGGCACGCCGCCGACGACCAGCGCGACGCCGGGCAGCACCGCGATGCCGAGCCCGACTTCGCGCTTGGACAGGCGACGGCCGGTCATCCACGGTTCGATCAACGCGGTGAACACCGTGCCGAGCGCCATGCAGGTGGCCGCGACCGAGGCGTTGGACAGCTTGATCGCGGCGTAGAAGGTGAGCCAGTGCAGCGCCACCAGCGCGCCGGCGCCGGCATAGGCCCAGCGCAGGCGCGGCGTCATCGCGCTCAGCCCGCGCCAGACCCGCGGCAGAAGCAACAGCAGCGCCGCCACCAGCAGCATGCGCCACCACACCAGCGGCAGCGCGGGCAGGGTGATGAGTTTGCCGAGGATCGCGGTGAAGCCCCACAGCACCACGCACAGGTGGATCTGCAGCCAGGCGGTGCGCACGGGGGAGGAGGCGGTGGTCATGGCGGTCGGCGGGCGAGGGCCGCGCATTATGGCTGCGTCGCGGCGTCGCGTTCACCCGCGCGCTCGGCTTCGCTCGCGGCAAGCAGCCAGTCGACGAAGCGCTGCGCCGCGGGCCGCAATCGCCGATGCGCGGGATAGACGACGTAGTAACGCCAGCGGGTCGGCAGGGCCGGCCCCGGCAGCCGCTGCAGACGACCGTCCTCCAGCCACGGGGTCGCGATCTTCTCGCGGCCCAGGACCGCGCCGAGGCCGCGCGCCGCGGCTTCCAGCGCATCGGTGCTGTCGCTGAAGCTGTGGCGCACGTCCAGCCGTGCGCCGTGCACGCCGGCGGCGCGGAACCAGTCCTGCCAGCCCTGGCGGGCGAGATCGGACACCAGCGGCATCCGCGCGATCTCCGCCGCCGTGCTCACGCCGCTCGTCAACCGCGGCGACGCCAGCGGGAACAGCGCGTCGTCCATGACGTGATGCGCGGTCAGCCCGGGCCAGTGGCCGGGGCCGTGGCGGATGCCGAGGTCCGGGCCGCCGTCGTCGAAACGGGTCAGCGCGATCTCGGTGTCGATCGCGACCCGGATCCGCGGATGCTCCGCCGCGAACGCCGGCAGCCGCGGCAGCAGCCAGGCGTGGGTCAGCGAGTGCAGGGTGGTGATGCGCACGCGCTCGTCGGCGTCGCGATCCTCGCGCAGCCCGCGGAGCGCGCTCTCCAGATCGCTCATCGCGGTGCCGGCGGCATCGGCCAGCAGCCGACCCTCGGCGGTGAGCGCGACCCCGCGGGCGTGGCGCTGGAACAGGACGACGCCGAGCCGGCCCTCCAGCTTGCGCACATGGTGGCT
>JBIJBH010000071.1:0-11048 GCA_044345315.1 Lysobacteraceae bacterium | reverse complement strand
TTTGGCCACGCCCATATCGCCGATGCGCACGCCGATGACGTGTCCGCTCTCGTCGTGCAGGGTTTCGGCGGCGGCGAAGCCGGGGTAAATCTCCACGCCCAAGGCTTCGGCCTGCGGCGCCAGCCAGGCGCACATCGCGCCCAGCGAGACGATGACGTTACCGTGGTTATTCATGCCCGGCGGCACCGGCAATTTGCGGCCGCCGGTTTTGCTGAGCAGCCAGAATTCGTCTTCGGTGGCCGGCACGCAGACCGGCGGCGGGTTTTCGCGCCAGTTCGGCAAGAGGGCGTCGAGCGGGCCGGTTTCGATCACCGCGCCGGAGAGAATCTGCGCGCCGATGGTCGAGGCTTTCTCGATCACGCACACGCTGATCTCGGGGTTGAGCTGTTTGAGCCGGATCGCGAACGCCAGCCCGGCGGGGCCGGCGCCGACGGTGACGACGTCGTACTCCATCACGTCGCGTTCGGTGTCGGTCATGCGCTGCGCTCCACGGCGTTTCGTCGTTCGGGACCGGAGATTTTCCGGGTTTGCGGCAGCCGGGGCAAATCGGCAGCATGGGCGGATGCGCATCCCCGAGAATTTCGAGCGGATCGACCTGCCCGACGCCGAACTGTGGTTCGCGCCGGCGTGGCTGGCGGTGGCCGAGGCCGATGTCCTGTTCGCCGACCTGCGGGCCGCGCCGGGCTGGGAGGTGCACCGGATCCGGATGTTCGGCCGCGAGGTCGATTCGCCCCGGCTCAGCCGCTGGATCGGCGATCCGGAGGCGGTCTATACCTATTCGCGGACCCGATTCGTGCCGCAGCCCTGGCCGCCGGCGCTGGACGCGCTGCGGGCGCGGCTGGAGACCGAGTTCGCGGCCGGTTTCAACAGCGTCCTGGCCAATCGCTACCGCGACGGCCGCGACCGCATGGGCTGGCACAGCGACGACGAGCCCGAACTGGGGCCGCAGCCGTTCATCGCCTCGCTCAGCCTCGGCGCCACCCGGCGCTTCGCGCTGAAACCCCGCGGCGAGGGCGCGCGGCTGGCGCTGGATCTGCCCCACGGCAGCCTGCTGCTGATGGCCGGCGACACCCAGCGACGCTACCGGCACGCGCTGCCGGGGACGGCGCGGCCGGTGGGCGAGCGGATCAATCTGACCTTCCGTCGGGTGCTGGCCGGCCCAAGTGTTTGATCGCAAAGGCGAACAGGGCAAATGCCGGGCCCGGGTGCACGCGCCACGGCTCGCCCGGGCTTTCCGCAAGTCGCTGAAATCGCTACAATCGCCGGTTCTCATCCATCAGTCGGTCGGCCCCACGCCGCCGGGAGCGCCATGGCCCGCATCACCGTTGAAGATTGCCTGCAAGTCATCGATAACCGTTTCGAACTGGTCATGATGGCCGCCAAGCGCGCCCGCCAGCTCGCCAACGGGGTCGAACCGCAGCTGGACAACAGCGAAGCCAACGACAAGCCGACGGTGCTGGCGCTGCGCGAGATCGCCGCGCGCCGGATCGATCAGAACTTCGTCGATGCGGTCGAGAAGTCCGAGCGCGAGCGCAAGGAGCGCGAAGCCCTGGAATGGGCCGCCGCCGAAGTGGTCGCCGACGACGATCTGTCCAAGGGCGACGATCTGTAAGTTTCGCTCGCATCGCGAGACTCCCCGAAACCCCGCTCCGGCGGGGTTTCGTCGTTTCGGCGCCGCGACTGCGGTCGAGCGCCCGCGCGGGGCGATGCGCGGGCCTTCCCCGATTCCCGCGTTTGCCCTTAGTCTTCGGCCATGAGTCAACTCGAGCCGATCCTGTCCGGACCCACGCCCTCGCCCGATGCGGAACTGCCGGACTACGTGCGCGCGCTCGAATCGGCGGCGTCATACCTGCCTGTGGGCCAGCGCGAGACCCTGATCCGCGCCTGGCGGGTCGGCGCCGCGGCGCACGCCGGGCAGATGCGCAAATCGGGCGAGCCCTACATCACCCATCCGGTGGCGGCGGCGACGGTGCTGGCGGAGCAGGGCGTGGACGTCGAGACACTGGTCGCGGCGATCCTGCACGACACCATCGAGGACACGCCGCTGACCCGCGCCGAGATCGCCGCGGAATTCGGCGCGACCGTGGCCGAACTGGTCGAAGGCGTGACCAAACTCGACAAGCTGCAGTTCCGCGATCGTCAGGAAGCGGCGGCCGAAAGCTTCCGCAAGATGATGCTGGCGATGGCGCGCGATCTGCGCGTGATCCTGATCAAGCTGGCCGATCGCCTGCACAACATGCGCACGCTCGGCGCGCAGAGCGCCGAGGCGCGCACCCGGATCGCGCTGGAAACCCTCGACATCTACGCCCCGATCGCCCAGCGCCTGGGCATGAACCTGATCAAGGCCGAACTGCAGGATCTCGGCTTCCGCGCGCTGCATCCGTGGCGGCATGCGGTGCTGGCGCGGCGCATCCGCACCCAGCCGGTGATGCGCCGCGAATCGATGGCCAAGATCGAGGCGCAGCTGGCGCAGCGGCTGACCAAGGAAGGGTTCCGGTTCCGCCTGATCGGACGGGTGAAATCGCCGTGGAGCATCTACACCAAGATGCGCTCGGAGGGCAAAACCTTCGATCAGGTGATGGATGTGTTCGGTTTCCGGCTGGTCGTCGCCTCGGTGCCGGAGTGCTACCACGCGCTCGGCGTCGTGCATTCGGTGTTCAAGCCGGTGGACGGGCGATTCCGCGATTTCGTGGCGATCCCCAAGGCCAACGGCTATCAGTCGCTGCACACCGTGCTGTTCGGGCCCTACGGTTCGCCGATCGAGGTGCAGATCCGCACCGAGGAGATGGACCTGATCGCCGAGCGCGGGATCGCCGCGCACTGGTCGTACAAGGACGGCGGCGACGTGACCGCGGCGCAGAACCGCGCGCAGTCGTGGATCGCCAATCTGATCGAATCGCAGCGCGCGACCGGTTCGTCGCTGGAATTCCTGGAGAACGTGAAGATCGACCTGTTCCCGGACGAGGTCTATCTGTTCACGCCCAAGGGCGACATCCTCGCGCTGCCGCGCAATTCGACGCCACTGGATTTCGCCTACGCGGTGCATACCGACGTCGGCAACCATGCGGTCGCGGCGCGGGTGGACAAGAAGCTGGTGCCGCTGCGCACCAAGCTCGGCAGCGGCCAGAGCGTGGAGATCATCACCGCGAAATCGGCCGCGCCCAAGCCGCAGTGGCTGGAATTCGTGGTCACCGGCAAGGCGCGCACCGCGATCCGTCACCAGCTCAAGCAACTGCAGCACGAGGATGCGGTGCAGCTCGGCCACCGCATGCTCGACCGCGCGCTTGAGGACATGGACAGCTCGCTCGATCGCGTGCCGCAGGCGCGGTTGGAGAGTTTCCTCTCCGATCACCGCTATCCGCGCCTGGAAGCACTGCTGGCCGACATCGCATTGGGCAATCGCATGCCGACCCAGGTCGCGCAGGTGCTGGCGCACCGGCTGCCGGACCGCCGCGATCCGGCGGCGCCGATCGTGGGGCTGCTGCAGGGCGAGAAGATCCTGATCACCGGCGCCGAGCGCGGCGTGGTCGCGTTCGCGAACTGCTGCATGCCGATCCCGGGCGACGAGGTGATGGGTTATCACACCGCCGGCCGCGGCATCGTGGTGCATCGCCTGGACTGCGCCAACGTCGCGGAATATCGCAAATCGCCCGAGCGCTGGGTCGCGATCGGCTGGGATCGCGAGGTCAGCGGCGATTTCCAGGTCGCGCTGCGGATCGAGGTCGAGAACCGCCCCGGCGTGCTCGCGCAGGTCGCCGCGGCGATCGCGCAGGCCGATTCCAACATCGATGCGGTGGAGTACCTCGACCGCGACCGCAACATCGCGGTGATCCGGTTCGGCATCGAGGTCAGCGACCGCACCCATCTGGCCGAGGTGATCCGCCGGGTGCGGCGCCTGACCGCGGTCCACGGCGTGCAGCGGCTGTAGGTCGGGCCTTGGTCCGACCGACGACGTAAACTACCGCCGTCCTCCTTCTCCGAGTGCGACTCATGCCCCGCGAACCCATCCACACCGCCGACGCCCCCGCCGCCATCGGCCCGTATTCGCAGGCCACCCGCGCCGGCGACATGGTCTTCCTCTCCGGGCAGATTCCGCTGGATCCGAACTCCGGCCTGATCGTCGAGGGCGACATCACCGCGCAGGCGCAGCAGGCGTTCGCCAATCTGCGCGCGGTCTGTCAGGCCGCCGGCGGTTCGTTCGACGACATCGTGCGGGTCGGGCTGTATCTGACCGATCTGTCCGAATTCAGCGCGGTCAATGCGGTGATGCAGGACGCGTTCCGCGCGCCGTACCCGGCGCGCTCGACCATCGAAGTGTCGGCGCTGCCGCGCGGCGCGAAGTTCGAGGTCGACGCGATCATGGTCCTGCGCTGAGCGTCGATCGCCGCAATTTCTTCGCTCGCGCATGCCGTCCGCGACGCCCCGCCGCACGCCGCAGCTCGATCCGGCCGCACAGCCGCTGACCGCGCTCGGCGGCGTCGGTCCCGCGGTCGCGGAGAAACTGGCCGCGCGCGGGCTGATCACGCTCCAGGACTTGTGGTTCCACCTGCCGCGGCAGTACGAGGACCGCACCGCACTGACGCCGATCCGGATGTTGCAGCCGGGCCAGCCCGCACAGGTCGAAGGCACGGTCGAAGCGGTGGAAAAAGGTTTCCGCTACCGGCCGGTACTGCGGGTCGCGATCGGCGACGACTCGCACGCCACGCTGGTGCTGCGCTTCTTCCATTTCCGGGCGCAGCAGGCGGCGCAGTTCGCGCCCGGCGCGCGGATCCGCGCCTACGGCATGCCGCGGCCCGGGCAGCACGGGCTGGAAATCGTCCATCCGAGCTATCGCGTGCTCGGCGCCGGCGCGGAACCGGAATTGAGCGATCGTCTCGATCCGGTCTATCCGACGATCGAAGGCATCGGCCCGGCGACCCTGCGCAAGCTGATCGACCAGGCGCTGCAGCGCCTGCCGGACGAGGCCACCATGCAGTTGCTGCCGCCGGAATTGCTCGCGCGCGAACCGCTGTGCGCCGGCCTGCCGTCCCTGCGCGACGCGCTGCTCACGCTGCATCATCCGCCCCAGTCCAGCGACGTGCAGGCGCTGCAGGCCGGCCATCATCCGGCGCAGCGCCGACTCGCGATCGAGGAACTGCTCGCGCATCATCTCAGCCTGCGCCGGCGGCGGATCGCGATGCAGGCGCATCGCGCCTCGCCGCTGCGCGCCGCGGGCCGCGCCGACGCGCTGCGCGCCAGTCTGCCGTTCGCGCTGACCGCGGCGCAGGAACGCGTCTTCGCCGAAATCCGCGCCGATCTGGCGAAACCGGCGCCGATGCTGCGGCTGGTGCAGGGCGATGTCGGCAGCGGCAAGACCGTGGTCGCGGCGATGGCCGCGCTGCTGGCGGTGGGCGAGGGCCGGCAGGCGGCGCTGATGGCGCCGACCGAGCTGCTGGCCGAACAGCATCTGGGCAATCTGCGCGCCTGGCTGGAACCGCTCGGCGTGCGCGTGGTCTGGCTGGCCGGCAAGGTCTCCGGCAAGGCGCGCGCGGCGACCCTGGCCGAGATCGCCGACAGCCGCGCGCAGGTCGTGGTCGGCACCCATGCGCTGATGCAGGAAGGCGTCGCGTTCCACGATCTGGCGCTGGCCATCGTCGACGAGCAGCATCGCTTCGGCGTGCATCAGCGGCTGGCGCTGCGGGACAAGGGCAACAGCGGCGAAAGCGTGCCGCATCAACTGGTCATGACCGCGACCCCGATTCCGCGCACGCTCGCGATGGCGGCCTACGCCGATCTGGACGTGTCCGCGATCGACGAACTGCCGCCCGGGCGCACCCCGGTGCAGACCGTGGTGCTGAGCGCGGAGCGGCGGCCCGAACTGATCGAACGCATCCGCACCGCCTGCCGTGAAGGCCGTCAGGCCTACTGGGTCTGCACCCTGATCGACGACAGCGACGAAGTCGTGGCCCAGGCCGCGCAGACCACCTACGAAACGCTGACCCGGCAGATGCCGGAGCTGCGGATCGCGCTGGTCCACGGCCGCATGAAGCCCGCCGAGAAACAGACGACGATGGCCGCGTTCAAGGCCGGCGAACTGCAGCTGCTGGTGGCGACGACGGTGATCGAAGTCGGCGTGGACGTGCCCAACGCTTCGCTGATGATCGTCGAGAACGCCGAGCGCCTCGGTCTGGCGCAGTTGCATCAGCTGCGCGGGCGGGTCGGCCGCGGCAGCGCGGCGTCGAGCTGCGTGCTGCTGTACCAGCCGCCGCTGTCGCGGATGGCGCGGCAGCGGCTGGAGACCATGCGTGAGACCGGCGACGGGTTCGTGATCGCCGAAAAGGATCTCGAACTGCGCGGCCCCGGCGAACTGCTGGGCACGCGCCAGACCGGCCTGGCCGCGTTCCGGATCGCCGACCTTGGCCGCGACGCGGCGCTGCTGCCGACCGTGCAGCGGCTGGGCGAAGCCCTGCTGCGCGAGGCGCCGGCGCAGGCCGAGCGGATCGTCGATCGCTGGATCGGCGGCGCGGCGCGCTACGCGGGGGCGTGAGTCCGCGACGCGGTCCGATCGCGGGCGTTCATCAGCACAGGCCGTCGCGGTCGTCTTCGCCCTCCGCCGGGCAATAGATGTCGTGCAGGGTGCGCATCAGCCGATGCACCGGGCCGGGCGCGACGGAGTAGTACACGCTCTGCGATTCGCGCCGGGTCGACACCAGCCCGCCTTCGCGCAGCACCGCCAGATGCTGCGACAGCGCCGACTGGCTCAGTTCGACCTCGGCGTTGATCTCGCCGACGGTCTTCTCGCCGTCGATCAGCAGACACATCACCCGCAGTCGCTGCGGGTTGGACAGTGCCTTCAGCAGCTCCGCGGCCTCCTCGGCCTGGGCCTGCATGCGCGCGCCGAGCGAAGTCGGCGCGGTGCGCCGGCGACGTGCATTCATGCCGGTCGCTCCGTCGCGCCGCCGCTGTCGACCCAGCGCAGCCAGCCGCCGGCCAGCGACAGCGGGCGATCGAAGCCCAGCCGCTTCAGCGCCTCGGCCGACAGCGCCGAACGCCCGCCGGTGCGGCAGTAGAGGATCACCGGTTCGCGCCGGTGCGACAGATGCGGGTCGGGCCTGCCGGCGACCGCGGGATGGCCGTCGACCTGGAACTCCAGCACCCCGCGCGGAATGTTGACCGCGCCGGGCAGATGGCCTTCGGCGAATTCCTCCGGTTCGCGCACGTCGATCACGGGCGTGCCGGCGGCCTGCAGCGCGCGCAGGCGTTCGGGGTCGATTTCCTCGATCGCGGCGCGGGCCTGGGCGACGAGATCCTGGGCGGTGAAGGACATGAACGGCTCTCCGGGGCAGGTTGACAGTCTAGCGAATTCTAATTAAGATAAATCTAAATTAGTAAAACATCAATTATCCGGGAGGGCGTCATGAGCGACATCGTCGTGATCGGAGCGGGTCTCGGTGGCATGAGCGCGGCCTACGAACTGCGCGAACGGCTCGGCAAGGATCACCGGATCACGGTGGTCGGCGATGGCGAGCGATTCAGCTTCACCCCGTCGAATCCGTGGGTCGCGGTCGGCTGGCGCAAGCCCGACGACATCACCCTCAAGGCCGGTGATCATCTGGAGAAGAAAGGCATCGCATTCCGCAGCGACGGCGTCGCGAAGATCGACCCCGACGCGCAGCGCGTGTTCACCGGCGACGGCAGCGCGCTCGATTACGACTATCTGCTGATCTGCACCGGGCCGAAGCTGGCGTTCGAGGAGGTGCCGGGCAGCGGGCCGCACGGCGGCCACACCCAGTCGGTCTGCACCACGCCGCATGCGCATCGGGCCTGGGAGGCCTACGAGCGTTTCCTCGAAGCTCCCGGCCCGATCGTGGTCGGGGCGATGGCCGGCGCCAGTTGCTTCGGCCCGGCCTACGAATTCGCGATGATCCTCGACGCCGATCTGCGCAAGCGCAAGCTGCGCGACCGGGTGCCGATGACCTTCGTCACCAGCGAGCCCTACATCGGGCATATGGGGCTGGGCGGGGTCGGCGATTCGAAGGGGCTGATGGAATCGGAAATGCGCCAGCGCCACATCCGCTGGATCGTGAACGCGAAGGTCGCGGAAGTCCTGCCGGACCGCATGCGGGTGATCGAGCACGACGAGGACGGTCGGCCGCGCAAGGAGCACGAACTGCCGTTCGCGTTCTCGATGATGCTGCCGGCGTTCCGTGGCGTGGACGCGGTCGCCGCGGTCGAGGGCCTGTGCAATCCGCGCGGGTTCGTGATCGTCGACAAACATCAGCGCAGCCCGAAACATCCGCGGATCTTCGCCGCCGGCGTCTGCGTGGCGATTCCGCCGGTGGAAGTCACGCCGGTGCCGACCGGCGCGCCGAAGACCGGCTTCATGATCGAGTCGATGGTCACCACCATCGTCCGCAACATCGAGGCCGAGCTGGCCGGCGAGCCGGCGACCTTCGAAGGCACCTGGAACGCGGTCTGTCTCGCCGACATGGGCGATACCGGCGCCGCGTTCGTGGCCCTGCCGCAGATCCCGCCGCGCAATGTCACCTGGACGAAGATCGGCAAGTGGGTGCATGTGGCGAAGATCGCCTTCGAAAAGTACTTCCTCTACAAGATGCGCCACGGCACCAGCGAGCCGGTGTACGAGAAATACGTGCTGAGCGCGCTGGGCATCGAGCGCCTGAAATGACCCGCAACCCAACCGGAGCAGAACGATGAACCTCGACCGTGCCGTGATGGCCTTCGCCGGCGTGATGATCCTGATCAGTCTGGCGCTGACCCACTTCGTTTCCCCCTGGTTCTGGCTGTTCACCGCCTTCATCGGGCTGAACCTGCTGCAGGCCAGCGTGACCGGGTTCTGCCCGGCCGCGATGCTCTTCCGCAAGCTCGGAGTGGCCAGCGGATGCGCCTTCAAATGAGCAAGGCCTGGCCCGTCGCCGCGCTCGCGCTGCTGCTGACGCTGGTCGGATGCAGCGAAGACGCCGCCGAGCGCGAACGCGCGCAGGCGCCGGCGCTGGCGACCTTCGTCGTAGCCGCCGACGGCGTCGGTGCCGTGCGCGCCTGGGACGGCACCGTGGAAGCGGTGCGCGAGGCGACGCTGTCGGCGCAGACCGCCGGCCGGGTCACGCGGGTGGATGTCGACGTCAACGACCGCGTCGCCGCGGGCCAGGTGCTGCTGCGCCTGACTGTGGTCGAACAGCAGGCCGGTGTCGACGCCGCGCGCGCGCAACTGCGCGCGGCGGAAGCGTCCGCGGTCGAGGCCGAGCGCCAGTACCGGCGTTTCGCCGAACTCGCGAAGGGCGATTACGTCTCGCGCGCGCAGCTCGATCAGACCCGCGCCGCGCGCGATGCCGCATTCGCCGCGCGCGATGCCGCGCGCGCGCAGGTCGCGGCCGCCGGGCAGGGCGCCGACTACACCACGCTGCGCGCGCCGTATGCCGGCGTCGTCGCCGCGCGCCTGGTCGAACCGGGCGAAGCGGTGCATCCCGGTCAGCCGCTGCTGACCGTGTACGCGCCCGAAGATCTGCGCATCGAGGTGCAGGTGCCGCAGTCGGCGGCCGATGCGATCCGCGCGAGGCCGCAGGCCCGCGTGCGTTTCGACGACGGCCGCGCGGTCGATGCGCGCGCGGTCGTGGTCCATCCGACCGCCGATCCCGCGAGCCACAGTGTCCTCGTGCGCGTGCTGCTGCCGCGGCAGGACACGCTGCCGGCGCCGGGCGCGGTGGCGAAGGTGGAGTTCCCGGTGCGCGACGCGGGCCGCAGCCTGCGCGTGCCGTCGTCCGCGGTCCTGCGTCGCGGCGAACTCACCGCGGTCTACGTGGTCGAGGACGGCCGCGTGCTGCTGCGCCAGGTGCGCCTCGGCGCGGCGGCGGGCGAGACCGTCGACGTGCTCGCCGGCCTGCGCGCGGGCGAGGTCGTCGCGTCCGATCCCGACAGCGCGCTGCAGTGGGTCGCGCGCCAGCGCGCGGGCGCGGAGGCCGCGCATGGCTGAGCCCTCGACGCAGGCGGATGCTCCGCGGCTCGGCCTGTCCGGGCGGCTTGCGCGCGCGTTCCAGGCCAATCCGTTGACGCCGATCCTCGCCCTGACCGGGCTGCTGCTCGGTCTGGTCGCGGTGCTGATCACGCCGCGCGAGGAAGAGCCGCAGATCGACGTGACCATGGCGAACGTGTTCGTGCCGTTCCCGGGCGCGTCGTCGCGCGATGTCGAGCAACTGGTGAGCTATCCGCTGGAGCAGATGCTGTCCGAGATCGAGGGCGTGAAGCACGTCCATTCGGTCAGCCGCCCCGGCATGGCCGTGCTCACGGTCGAATACACGGTCGGCGTCGAGCGCCAGCCGGCGATCGTGCGCCTGTACAACCAGGTCTATTCGAACAGCGACTGGGTCCCGCCCGGGGCCGGTATCGGCCAGCCGCTGATCAAGCCCAAGGGCATCGACGACGTGCCGGTGATGGCCCTGACCCTGTGGTCGGACGATCCCGACACCGGCGTCGCCGAACTCGCCGCGGTCGCGCGCACGCTCGAAACCGAACTCAAGCGCGTTCCCGGCACCCGCGATGTCTACACCATCGGCGCGCCGGACCGGGTGGTCGCGGTGACGCTGGATCCGACCCGCCTCGCCGCGTTCGGCCTGAGCGTGGGCGAGGTCGCGCAGTCGCTGCGGGCGGCGAACGTCGTGCGCCATCTCGGCGAACGCGTCGGCGACGACCGCGCGGTGCCGGTCACCGCGGGCCGGTTTCTCGCCGATCGCGACGATGTCGCCGGGCTGGTGCTGGGCCTGCGCGACGGCCGTCCGGTGACCCTGGCGGACATCGCGGAGGTCCGCGCCGGGATCGACGTGCCGTCCAGCTACGTCTGGCATGCGGCGCCGCCCGGGCGCGCGGGCCCGAAGGCGGGCACCGCGCCCGCGCTGACCATCGCCATCGCCAAGAAGCCCGGCAGCAACGCCGCCGACATCACCGCGGGCATCGCGCGCCGGATCGAGGCGCTGCGCGGCGAACTGATTCCGGACGCGGTCCAGGTCGAGATCGTGCGCGACTACGGCCGCACCGCGACCGACAAGGCGCAGAAA